>NZ_CP035686.1:2862500-2905724 GCF_009665255.1 Vibrio metoecus | reverse complement strand
TGGAAAGTCTGGATGATTTGGTGTTCTTGGTTGGCCCCATGTACAGCGCACAAATTCGTGCTTTTTTGCGCCATGAGCGTGAAACACTGGAGTTTGATGTGGCCAATTTGCACTTCAGCATGTGCAAACTGAGTGATGCAGGACATGCCTTAATCTACTGCCTACAGATTGAGGCCAAAGAGAAACAGCCTCTTGAACCTAAGCTCTCGGCGATCGAACAGGATTATCAGATCATCCATGAGCTTTCCGAGTCACTCAACCTGCTCAGCCATGCCGGAGAAACGCAGCTTCCTGAGCATGTGCAGCAGGAAATTCGCGATAAACATTTACCCGAAGTCGAAAAGCGCTGGCAACAGTTGCAGGATCCCAGCCTCAAACTGTGCTTGGAAATCGTCAAATCCAATATGGAAAACTTGCTAGATGACCACAGCGGCATGAGCAGTCGTCTTCTGGAAGTTTTGACCCCATCCGAGCTGCAAGTGGCTGAATTTATTCGCAGTGGCATGTCGAGCCAAGAGATCGCCAGCACGCTCAATGTGGCGCGGAAAACGGTCGAAAATCATCGCAATAGTCTGCGTAATAAGCTGGGCATCACCAATCGCGGAGTGAACTTACGTAACTACCTACTGAGTCTGGAAAAGCGTTAATTACGCCTTTAACCTCTCAGCACACAAAAGAAAAAGGGGAATCACTCCCCTTTCTCGTACTCAATCGAATTGATAAACCACTCTTTCATGCCCGTTGGGGTGTGCACCTGAAACTCTTCATCCACTTGCTTTTTGAGTAGCGCGCGCGCCATCGGGGAATCAATCGAGATGTAATCTTTGGCATCGCCGTAAATCTCTTCGGGGCCGACAATGCGAAACTTCTTCACTTCTCCGGCTTCGTTTTCAATTTCCACCCAAGCACCGAAAAACACTTTGCCTTCTTGCTGCGGTGAATAATCGACAATCTTCAGCTCTGGCAGCAACTTACTCAGGAAGCGTACACGACGATCAATCTGGCGCAGCAGACGTTTGTTGTAAGTGTAATCGGCGTTTTCTGAGCGATCGCCAAGGCTCGCCGCCCAAGAGACTTTTTGGGTGATCTCGGGACGTTGTTCTTTCCATAAATAGTCGAGCTCTTGCTTGAGCTTGTTGTAGCCAGCTCGGGTAATCAGCTTAGTTTTCACACGGGATTCTCAACAAAATAGGGTTGCGCGAAAAGTACCGATTTTTCGCGCGCTTTGCCAGTCAGGGCAAAAGATTTGACTGAAAGCTCTCAAAAGCCAGTGGCAGACATGGTATTAATAGCCGCCTGCTGCGGGCAGAGCGTGATCCATGGCTCAAACTCCTCGTCCATTCGAGCTTTGAGCTGGAGTCAGGCGTAACTGCCCCCATATAAACCGAAAATGTCAAAAAGAGACCACCACGGATGAGCAAAGCTATCTGCCACCAGATTGCTCAAGAACTGAATGTTCGCCCTGAGCAAGTTATCGCAGCCGTCACCCTGATCGACGATGGCAATACCGTTCCTTTTATCGCCCGTTACCGTAAAGAGGTGACTGGAGGATTGGATGATACCCAACTGCGCAACTTAGATAGCCGTCTTGCCTATCTGCGTGAGATGGATGACCGTCGCCAAACCATCCTCAAATCGATTCAAGAACAAGGCAAACTCACCCCTGAGCTGGAGCAGGCGATTTTAAGTGCCGACAGCAAAAACCGCCTTGAAGATCTCTATCTGCCTTACAAACCTAAACGCCGCACCAAAGGCCAAATCGCGATTGAAGCGGGTCTTGAGCCACTAGCTGATACGCTGTGGACGCAGCCTAACACTGACCCTGAAAGCGAAGCGGCAAAATACATTAATGCCGAGAAAGGGGTCGCCGACAGCAAAGCCGCACTGGATGGCGCACGCGCTATCGTGATGGAGCGCATCGCGGAAGATGCCAACCTACTGGAAAAAATCCGTCAGCACCTCAATCGCAACGCGGAAATTGTGTCGCGCGTGGTCGAAGGCAAAGAGCAAGCGGGCGAGAAATTTAAAGATTACTTTGATCACCGAGAGCCGATCAGCAAAGCACCTTCACATCGCGCGTTGGCGATGCTGCGTGGCCGTAACGAAGGCTTCTTAACCCTGACGTTGAATGCTGATCCTGAATTGGAAGAGAGTGCGCGCCAATCCTACTGCGAAACTCTGATTGCCGAGCATTACGGTATTCATTTGAGCCAAGCCACGGCCGATGCGTGGCGTAAACAGGTGATCAGTTGGGCATGGAAAATCAAAATCTCCATGCACATGGAAACCGAACTGATGAGCGCGATGAAAGAGCGCGCGGAAATCGAAGCGATTGAAGTGTTCGCTACCAACTTAAAAGATCTGCTGATGGCGGCACCGGCTGGCCCTCGCGCGACACTGGGCCTCGATCCGGGTCTGCGCACCGGCTGTAAAGTCGCCGTGGTTGACGCAACCGGTAAAGTGCTAGCAACCGACACCATTTACCCACATGCACCACAGCATCAGTACGATCGCGCCATGCAGTCTATCGCTCTGCTGGTGAAAAAGTTCAACGTGGATCTGATTGCGATTGGTAACGGTACTGCGTCGCGTGAAACCGATGCTTTTGCGGCGGATTTAATCAAGCGCGGCAATCTCAAAGTACAAAAAATCATGGTCAGCGAAGCGGGTGCATCGGTGTATTCCGCTTCAGAGCTGGCGGCGAAAGAGTTCCCGAATCTGGATGTGTCACTGCGCGGCGCAGTCTCTATCGCGCGTCGTCTGCAAGACCCACTCGCAGAGCTAGTGAAGATCGACCCGAAATCAATCGGGGTTGGCCAGTATCAACACGATGTGAGCCAAACCCTGCTCGCGAAACGTCTGGATGCGATTGTTGAGGACTGTGTGAACGCCGTGGGTGTAGATGTGAATACCGCCTCGGCAGCGCTTCTGACTCGTGTTGCGGGACTTTCTGCGGCATTGGCGCAAAACGTGGTCGATTATCGTGATGAAAACGGTCGTTTTGAGTCGCGTAGTGCCCTCAAAAAAGTGCCGCGTTTGGGGCCTAAAGCGTTTGAACAGTGTGCCGGCTTCCTACGCATTATGGATGGCAAAAACCCGCTCGATGCTTCAGCGGTGCACCCAGAAGCGTATCCGGTGGTGAAAACTATCGCCGAGAAAAACAGCAAAGATCTGAAAGCGTTGATTGGCAATACCGAGTTCCTGCGCACCCTGCGCGCGGTCGATTACACCGATGAAAACTTTGGTGTACCGACCGTGACCGACATCATCAAGGAACTGGATAAACCGGGGCGTGACCCGCGTCCGGAATTCAAAACCGCAACCTTTGCTGAAGGCATCCATGAGGTGTCGGATCTGGAAGTGGGCATGGTGTTGGAAGGCGTAGTCTCGAACGTCGCCAACTTTGGCGCGTTCGTGGATATCGGCGTCCATCAAGATGGCTTAGTGCACATTTCTGCCCTGACCGATCGCTTTATTTCGGATCCGCGTGAAGTGGTTAAAGCCGGTGACATCGTCAAAGTCAAAGTCATGGAAGTGGATGTACAGCGTAAGCGTATCGCCCTTTCGATGCGCTTAAACGATGAACCGGGACAAGATAACCGCAGCCAACGCAGCTCTGCACCACGTGCAGGGCAAGAGCGTCGCGCTCCGCGCCGTGATGAGCCACAAGACAATGCATTAGGCGGAGCCATGGGTGGTGCGTTTGCCGCCGCTTTCGCTAAAGCGAAGAAATAGCCGCCAAACACATTTCATCATGACCTAACCGTTATGCTGCATAAAAAAATCCCCACAGCTGTGGGGATTTTTATTGCGCGAGATAACTCACCTACAAAACAGCAATCACGTCTGAAGGTGTGTTGGGTGCCACTGCGTGACCATAATGGTATTTGATCACGACACGCCGGCGCGCCATTCTGCCTTCTGTTATCGCCGCATCAATAATGTGCTTGGGTAAGCGAAAACGCATCGCATAACCTTTGCCTTGTTCTTGACTGTACGAAGCGAGCGCGAGCAGATCAAACAATCGCTCTAGCTCACTTTTGGGTTCATCGTGGTGGGAGGTATGCGCCTCCGTTTCGCCGCCGACTTCGTAACGTGGGTGCTCAGCAGGATCCCACGATGGTTGCTTGCGACGCTTATCATCCTCTTTGATCTTACGTTCAGCGTTCGATTTGGCCAGTTGTACGGTTGGCGTCACTGGCTCGCGAACGCGATTGTCGCGTGCGGCCTGCTCCGTTTGCACGTTCACTGATGGGGCGATCAGCGGCACACTGACATTGGTCGGTGACACTAGCATAGCCGAAACCTCCTCAGCTTCGCCCACCCTCGGCTTTCACTCCGGGTTAGTCTATTTATCGACCTGTTCCGAAAATGATTGAGTCAAATTTTGGTCAGCGCGACAAAATTCACACTATACCCAAACTACTTGGAGTTGCAGGTAGGCGGCAAGTAAGTGAATCCCCATGAACATAGACAAGCTATGTGATTGGGGTGAATGAACGTAGCCAACACCGCTGCAGCTTCAAGTAGGAAGGGGGATCTAACGAGTCGCAAACTCGATAAGCTGCTGACAAAACGCCTCCGCCTCAGTCATAAACGGCGCATGGGAAGATTGGTCGAAAATGAACGCTTCACTGTAAGGCGCTAAATGGTTCAAATCACGGGCAACTTTCACGGGGACTAACCCATCCAACCGGCCATATAGGCGCAGCATAGGCACGCTGATGTGTTGCAACTCATCACGCAAATCGACTTCGGCGAGCATCGTCAGCCCTGCGAGCAATGATTGTGGATTAGGCATAGGGCGCGACAACACTGCCTGTTTAAGTGCTTTCACATCTTGGCGCGCACTTGGGCTACCCATGGCTTGCAGCGCCATAAAACGCTCAATGGTCAGCTGAAAATCGGCCACCAGCTGATCGGTAAACGCCGTCAGCACATCCGGTTGAATACCACGCCAGTTTCCCTGCGCCGCAAATTTGGGCGAGGAAGCGACCGTCACCAATTTGCTGACATAGTCTGAATAATGCAGCGCCATATGCGTAGCGACTAAGCCACCCAGCGACCAGCCGACCCAAATTGCGTTGCGCGGTGCATTCTCTAACAAGGCTTGAGCGATCTCTTCTAAGCTCGCGGCATGTTGCTCGGCACTATGACCATAACCGGGCAAATCCACCACATGAACTCGAAAATGGGCGCTCAATGCTTCTGCGGTTTGCTGCCACACCGCACCATTCATGCCCCAGCCGTGTACCAATACTAGATCTTGTCCTTGCCCACTGACTTGCCAATACAACGCCATGGTCACAGTTTCTCCGTCTATTTCCATCTTCATCCACTCTGCCAATTGGCAAGATGAAGCACATTACCTTGATTCTTGGCTCGCTATGTTAACCCATTGGCTCAGAAAAACTACCGCACCGCTGCTGACCCCGGAATGTCATCTCTGCCGACTGGCGCTCGATACAAATTCGCCGTTTGGCGTCTGCTCTGCCTGCCAAGCTTGGTTTGAGCACGGTTATCGCTGCACACGCTGCGGTTTACCTACTCTTACCCCTGTTGACCAGTGTGGGCAGTGTCTGCGTCAGCCTCCGCCGTGGCGAAAACTGATGTGTGTCGGCGATTACCGTTTCCCACTTAGTGATGCGGTGCATCAACTCAAATACCAACGCCAGTTTTGGCAAGCGCCACGTTTGGCTAAGCTGCTCGCCACCCAGATTAACGAGCCCGCCCCGTTGCTGTGCAGTGTACCACTGCATTGGCAGCGACGTTGGCTACGCGGCTTTAATCAAAGCGATCTGCTGGCACGCGAGTTAGCACGCTCATTACATACACAGTATGACAGCCAACTCTTTGCGCGCCGACGAGCCACACCGCACCAACAAGGACTCAGCAAAGCGCAGCGAATACACAACCTGCGTTATGCATTTGTGCTAAATCATCAGCCAAACCAGCAACATATTGCGATTGTGGATGATGTTGTGACCACAGGCAGTACCATCCGACATTTATGCGATTTACTGCTTGATGTCGGCGTACAAAGCATTGATATTTACTGCATATGCCGCACTCCCGAGCCGAAAGATAGCAAAGGTTGACGTTTTTTAACGCAAAAAGCGCTGGATCATCGTTAACTCAGGAGTAGAATGGTGAGCAATAACCGATTCTTTTACTCAGGTATTCGTCGTGTCAAATCCAATTACTATTACTGAATCTGCCCAATCACACTTCGCTAAGCTGCTAGCACAGCAGCCAGAAGGTACTAATATTCGTGTGTTCGTGGTTAACCCAGGTACACAAAACGCTGAGTGCGGTGTCTCTTACTGCCCACCAGAAGCGGTGGAAGCCACCGATACGGAATACCCTTTCAGTGGTTTTTCAGCTTACGTTGATGAACTCAGCCTGCCATTTTTGGAAGAGGCAGTGATTGACTTTGTGACGGACAAAATGGGCTCACAACTGACCCTGAAAGCCCCTAACGCGAAAATGCGCAAAGTTTCTGACGATGCCTCGCTGATGGAGCGTGTCGAATACGCACTACAAACTCAAGTCAACCCACAACTGGCAGGCCACGGTGGTCATGTTAGCCTGATCAGCATTTCAGATGATGGTGTGGCTCTAGTGCAGTTTGGTGGCGGCTGTAACGGCTGTTCAATGGTCGACGTGACGCTTAAAGAAGGCATTGAGAAAGAGCTACTGGCTCAATTTGCGGGTGAACTGACTGCGGTACGTGACTCCACCGAGCACGATCGTGGTGAGCACTCTTACTACTAACACTCAATCTGCATAACCTTCCTATTTGAAGCTGATGTCTCCGCATCAGCTTTTTTATTGGTGTCTGCATATTGAGCGTTTCAAACTGTGATTATTTCTCATATATTAAGAAAACTTTTTTGCTCAGGAGTCAGCGTATGTCATCCAAATCTTTACCAGAAATTCTGGAGCGTGAAACGGTCGCCAAATCGCGTCTGTTTACTATTGAAGCTTTGGATCTGCGTTTCTCAAACGGTGAACAAAGAACCTATGAACGCATGAAGCCGAGCGGTCGTCATGCGGTGATGATGGTGCCGATCACAGCCCAAGGAGATCTACTCCTCGTGCGCGAATACGCTGCAGGAACGGAGCGTTACGAATTAGGCTTTCCAAAAGGCTTGGTCGATCATGGTGAAACCACTGAAGAAGCAGCCAATCGCGAGTTAAAAGAAGAAATTGGCTTTGGCGCGCGCCAGTTAACCCCACTCAAAGAGGTGGTGCTGGCTCCCTCTTACTTCTCGAGCAAAATGGTTCTTTTTGTTGCTCAGGATCTATACTCAGAACAGTTAGAGGGGGATGAGCCAGAGCCGTTGGAGGTCATTCGCTGGCCTTTAGCACAAGCAGAAGATCTGCTGACCCATCTCGATTTTTGTGAAGCGCGCAGCATCACAGCCTTGCTGTTGGCTCTGCGTTTTCTTCAGGCGTGAATCGCGCGCCTTCGGAGTCACTATGTTTACACCACAGGATCTCTCGCACCTACTGCCCGATGTGATTAACATCGCGCGAGCGGCAGGGCAACTCATCCTCGATATCTATCAAAATAAATCTTATGAAGCCTTCACCAAAAGTGACTCAACGCCAGTCACCAGCGCTGATCTAGCGGCGCATAAGTTTCTGTGTGAACAGCTACGCGAGCTGACCCCTGATATTCCGATCCTCTCGGAGGAAGAGGCCAATATCGACCTTGCCACTCGCGAAACATGGCAGCGCTATTGGCTGGTGGATCCGCTCGATGGCACTCAAGAGTTCATCGCACGTAGCGGCGACTTCGCGACCATCATTGCGCTCGTGGAAAATAACCATCCGGTGATGGGGGTGGTGTATGGCCCCGTTTCTGGCGTGACTTACTACGCTTACGCAGGCAAAGGGGCGTGGAAGATCCCCGACATGGCGCAGAGCCTCAAAATTCAGACACACAAACATGAGCTGCCGAGCAGCTCGATCGCGATTGCCATCAGCCGTCGCCAAGACATCAACAAAATCACGCGCCGTTTAAGCAGTGCTTGGAATTATGACTTGGTGCCACTGGGCTCCGCAGCACTGAAAGCCTGCTTAGTGGCAGAAGGTGCGGTAGATTGCTATCTGCGCCTTGGTCCAACTGGCGAATGGGATACCGCCGCAACCCAGTGCATTGTCGAAGAAGCGGGTGGGCGCATTCTGAGCACTCAATTATCCCCCCTCTCTTACAATGAGCGAGAAACCTTGGAGAACCCGAACTTCATCGTGCTCGGTGATGCGGATTTACCTTGGAATGAGATCTTAAAAATCAAAGACTAGCCGATAAAATTTCACGCCCAGTTGGGCGTGAAATGAATGGGATAACACATCCTAGAGCTGACCTTGTTGATTGAACGGATAGCGACCTTGCCCATCAGGCTGCGGTAGCCAGCTCAACTGCTCCTTTAAACTCTCAGGAAATTCCGCTTCTGGTTTAAACCACGCTTGTGCTTGATAGCGATTGTCCGGCTGTAAACTGAGGTTAAATTCACTACTCACCTGCGCAGTTTTTTGGCCACCTTTCAGGGTCACAACGCTCTCTTGGCAGGTAAAATCCGACACGACAGTACCAAGCTGCAGCGCACCAAGCGGCGATTCTAGCTGCGCGGCTGACCAAGCTAAGCTGCCTTCGGCTTGCTGGCAGTAAGGCTCACCAAAGCGGTATTGCTTGACGGTCATCTCCAACTGCCCTTGCGCCATCAGTGGTACGGGTAGCGGTAGCCAAGTAATGGCTTGCGCAGCCGGTAAGGAGAGTAAAAAATCATCGGCATAGGGACCACTCAAACCGATCCCCACGACACCTTTACCTCTTAGTTGTGTGCTGCTACCGCGGCCAAAGCGGATATCCGCCTCCAACTGCCCCAACAGCAACGCCGAGAGGTGGAGATCCCAGTTGAGATCACCTAGGCTCATGCCTTGCCAACGAACTTGCGCGGCTTGACCTTGCCACAGAGTGCCCTCTATGCCGGTGAGCTCTAAACCTTCAGGCAGCGGTAGCGGGCTAAGCGCCACTTGGGCAGGCAAATGCACGACCACGCTGGTCATTAACACTGTGGGAAATAACAGACCATAGCCAACAGCACGCTTCATATCAGCCTCCACGCTTCAGTTGCAGACGTTTGACTTCCACAACACCGTTCACTTTACCACGGTCAATATCAATCGCATCCACGCTCACCCCTTGGCGCTCTTGCAAATACGCAATCCATGAGACCAATTGCGAAAACGGGAGCGGTTGGATCCAGACCTGCATCATTTCGCCGCGTGGCTGCACGCGGATCAGCTCAATATTGAACTGACGCGTCGAGTTAGTGATCACCTGATTGAGTGGTTGATCGCTTGGCGCATCACTGCCCCCCTGCGCACGGAGCGTTACGATGTCGTTGGCGTTTTCACTCACCCAACTCAGTAGCTGTTTTTCGGTTTGTACACGCGCTTGAGCTTGAGCGGTACGCTCACTCAAAGGCTGCCATATGCCCCAATAAGCGATAGCGAGTACCGTCAGCACGCCCATGCCCATTACCATTTTTTGCTCACGAGGGGTGACACTTCGCCACCAAGCCTGCACAGGAGCCAATAATTCTTTCATCATTTCTCCTTACTTGGGCTTCACAACAAACACGCCAAACACTTGCTCGCCATTTTTATTGAGCTGCCCCTGTTCAACAGCAAAATACTGCTCAAGCTGAGTGCGAGCTTGTTCAAAACTTTGGAAATCACGGCTGGTCGCTTCTAGGCGAATCTCACTGCGGTTACTGTCAAATTTGATGCTTTGCAGTTGTAGATTGACCCCTTTCAAAGCTTCAGGCAACGGGCTTAGCCACTTCAAAACGCTGCCCACACTGGCACCGCCAGATAAACGCGCCATCTCATCACTCATCTGTCTTTTCAAATAAGTCACGGTCGGGATTTTCTGTTTATCAGGGAAGATGCTGCGGAAAATCCGCTCACTTTCCGCGCGGTAAGCGTCCGCTTGTGCTTCGTATTGATGCGCCTGAAACAGCGAATAACTGATTGAAACCGAGACAAATAGCCCAGCAGCGATCGCCACTTTGCGCCATATTTGCCAATGCCGCAGCCAAGAAGATTTGAGTTTAAAACTCCCCGTCAGCAAGTTGAACTTGCTGCTTAACGCCTCCTGAGTCAGCAGTTGCATGACTAAACCGCTCGGCTCATAACGCCACACTTGGGTTTCAGCTAAGCTCAGCTCAGGAAGTGGCGTGAGCGCTTGTAAAGGCAAATACTCACCTTCATTCTGCACCCAATCGGAAGCGGCCAGTAAGCTTAACCACTGCGCGTCCACTGCCATCCCTTGTGTAGTGCTTTTACGCACTAACCACTCATCACCCAATTGCAGGGCGGCTAAACCGTGCTCTGGGCGAGGGATCGCCAGTACATCAGGCAATACGCGCTTCACATCAAAACCGCACGCTTTGAGATGATCTAGACAAGCGCGCAGCCAAAGACGATCGACACCGACCACATCCGCCGTTTCTCGTCCTTTACTCAGCACACAAAAGTGCACATCTTCCACATCTTGGGCGATTTCATCTTCTAACAAATACGGCAGCATATTTTCAAGCTGACGAGAAGCGCCGGGCGGGATATCCACTGACGTTAAAATCAAATCACTCGCCGCCAGTAATACCACTACGCTGCGCTGATCGGCATAAGGCTCAATTTCATGCAAGGCTTCCCAACCAGCCACTTGGCCGCTGGCAATCACTTCTTGCTGCTCGGCAGACCAGACCAGCCAAGGGATATCGGCCTCTTTTTGACTACTCAGTCGAACGGTCAGAAACTCGCTCACTGATCCCTCCAAAGCGGCGGCGTATCACCGTCGCAGTTTTCTTATCGTTACTGTAAAACAGGCTGCGGATCCGCACGCGAGACGTATCGACCAGCACCTGTGCATCTAATTCAAAATAATGGCTATCCACACTGAGGTATTTCTTCGCTTCCTCACGCACCGCGTTATCCACTCCGGTGAGTGCCGATTGGGCAAGAAAATCATCCACACTCGCCCAGCCATCGAAAGGTCGCCCTTCGAGCAAGGTTTTGGCACTCTCTTCACTCAAGGTTGGGCTGAACATCGCGGCTAAAAGTGCCGCTTGTTCGGCGGGCAAGGTGTTCACATTCAAACGCCATTGATCGGTTGGCAAGGCACAGAGGTAGGGCAAAGCATCGTTCATCACTTTCCCTCCCACTTGCTGCACTGCGCGCCACTCACTGACATCCGCCAACCAAGTATTGGGCGCCATATACGCTGGCAACATCGATTCGTAATAACTGTCTTCCACGCCATACGCCGTACGTACGGCATCGTCTTTATCAATAAATTCAAACGTCGAATCGGCGATGGTTTCCGCCTGATAACTCTCCACGTTCAACCCTTCAAGCAAGGCTTGCAGGACCGTTAACAGATACGGTTTTTTCACACTTTCCGGCGTGAACTTTACACTGGCCAACGCATTGAGGTTAAAGCAGGCTTGCATATCACGAATTTTACCGCGCACTTGCCCATAATCGAGCGGATAGGTTTGCTCCTTGAGCGCCCAAGGTTGGCTTAAATTGACGGTTTCGCTGTCTTGGTAGCTCTGCTCGATGCCTTTTTTGGCTAACGCTTCCACCCCAACACTATACCAATAGGCTTGTTGGTAATTGAGTTGATGCGTAGCTCGCTGAAACTGGCTAAACAATCGCTCAGCCATGGTCGCCGCGATCGAAACCATCACCGCAAGCAACAGTAAAACAACAATCAGCGCGACACCGCGCTGTTTAGCTACCATTTTCAACACTCTCTGCAGGCATATTCAATGAGCCACCACCAGTGAGATAAATTCGCTCGATTTCGCCGTAGTCTTTCAATCTCAAGGTCACTTTTACCGCTTCGGGCAAAGCATTGGTCGGCACCCAGTCATTGCTCCATTGTCCTTGCAAATAGAACTGGACTTTCCAATCCTCCACCCCAGTTAATAAGGGGGAAATTAAGCCCTGTTGCCCCGCGGGTGTATCTGGATAACGCCACCAAACTCGTTCTAGGCGCTGATCAAACAGACGATAGCCCACTTTCGCCACTTCACCGCGCGGAAATTGTTGCTGTGGGTTGTGCCAACCTAAGCGCGCAAACAACAAACCGTGCTGATCCGAATCGAGCAGCGATTCTTTCCATTGTAGGATTTGCTCGCTCGGTGCTTCACCATCCGTACGGAACTGGCGTAGCGCCATTTGCCGAAAATCGGCATCCATGATCACCATCGCACGTTGCAATTCGGCCAAACGCGCGGTGCGTTCGGCGGAAATTTCATTGCTGCGTTGCACTTGATTGAGCACCTGATACGCGCCCACACTCAAGCTGGCGAAAATCGCAATCGCCACCAGCACTTCAATCAAGGTGAATCCCGCTTTTTTTGAGCGAGAAAACTTCTGTAAAGCCCGATTTGACCTAGTTCGGAACATAGCTACGTACCGTCACGACTGGGGTCGCACCTTTTTCGGTGGCGACACTCACATCAAAGGCTTTGAGCAGATTGTCGGCGGTTTTGACAGGACTCAGCTTCCAGTACCAAGTCCGTCCGGCCATCTGCTCACTGCCCTCTCGCGCCGCTAAGGATTGCGGGCTAAGGATGACTTGCGCCATTTGATTATCCACCACCATGGAAGCAAACATCTTTTCTTCTAGATAGTTAACGGTATTGATGTGCTGACTAACCGAGCGGATCACGCTGATCGCCGCGGTAGCGAAAATTGCCAGCGCGACCAGCACTTCAAGCAAGGTGAAACCACGTTTACTTTTCATCACTGTCTCCCGGAGCTAACAAACGCAAAGTGCCATTTTCTTGCGCTTCCACTCGCCACTGCTCATCGTGTGGTTGCCCTTTGGGGAAAATACTCAGTACAAAGGGGGTCACTTCACCACTCGAAAGCACAAACAGTTGTGGCGGGGGCTCTTGTTTTTCTTCTTTCTTATCGGCAAACATCTCTTCATCGAACAGTGAACCGGGATTAAACAAGCGATCGTCTTTTTGCCACGCTCCACCACCGAGTTCAAAATCGAGTTGTAAGCCATCCTTGAGCGTGGTTTGGTTGGTCATCTTATCGTTTTGCCACTTTTGCCAACCTTTCTCGGCGGTCAGTTGCAAAAAAGTGAGACGGCGCGTATCGACATCGATCCGCACGCCAAAATCTTGCCCGCTGAGAATCGCTTCCTCATTGAGCAGCAACAGACGCTGATAAAAACTCTGCGCACTGATTTTGGCTTCATCTTTGACGGAAACCGGAAAGGTGGCGATGACCGCCACCGCACTGACCGAAATCAGTACCAGCACCAGCAAAATTTCCAGCAAAGTAAAACCGCGTGTCGCTGTCATAAATTCAATCAGGCATCTGTTTGTGGATCACTATTCCCATCTAACTGAAGAGTCCAGATGGGAATCACTGCGATTATTGGAAATCTTGAATGTTCCAGTTACCGATATCAGCCGCAGTACCTTCACCGCCTTCTTGACCGTCCGCGCCTAGCGTGAACACGTCAATCGTGCCTTTATCGCCTGGGCTCAAGTATTGGTAATCGTTACCCCAAGGATCTTTAGGCAGACGCTTGATATAACCGCCATCACGGTAGTTACGTGGCTCTGGATTGGTGGGTTTGCTTACCAATGCTTCCAGCCCTTGATCGGTCGTCGGGTAAACGCTGTTGTCGAGCTTGTACATATCCAACGCATTTTCCAGCGCAACGATATCGGTCACCGCTTTCTGTTGGTCTGCTTTTTCTTTGTTACCCAGCAAGTTAGGCACAACAAAGCTGGCCAGAATGCCCAAGATCACCACAACCACCATTACTTCGAGCAGGGTAAAGCCCGTTTGTTTACGCATTTTTTTCATAGTTACTCCACACTATGTCATTTTCGCCGCGGGTAACGACTTAACGACTCATTAAGTTATTCATTTCCAAAATCGGCATTAGGGTCGCCATCACAATGAACAGCACCATCCCCGCCATCAAAGCAATCAAGGCTGGGGTAAAAATGCCAAGCGCGATGTTGACCGTTGACTCAAAACTGTTGTCTTGGTTATCGGCGGCACGCGTCAGCATGCCTTCTAGCTCACCACTTTGTTCGCCACTGGCAATCATGTGCAGCATCATGGGAGGAAAGAGCTTGGTCTGCTCTAACGCTTTGCGCAGGCTCGACCCTTCACGTACGTTTTCGGCCGCAGCCAATACTTGCTGTTTCACAAACTGATTGGTCATCACATCGACCGCAACGCGCATACCATCCAAAATAGGAATGGCACTCGAAGTACAAATTGACAACGTGCGCGCAAAACGAGCGGTGTTCAAACCACGGGCAATTTTGCCAATCACCGGCAGCGAAATCACTCGGCGATCCCAACGCAAACGAAGATCCGGCTTGGTCAGCAACCAGCGCACCAGATAAATCAACATCAAGAGACCTATCAGCAGCGAAATCCCCCAATGCTGCAGGAAATCGCTGGCATCAAGCAGAAACTGAGTAGAAGCCGGTAAGGCTTGCCCCATTTGCACAAACTGACCCACGATTTTCGGCACTACCGCTGCTAGCAAAAATGCGACGATACCAACTGCAAACACCACCAGCACCACAGGGTAAATCATGGCTTGCTGCAGTTTAGAGCGCATTTTCTGGCGGTTTTCGGCGTAATCAGCCAGTCGTTCTAGCACCGAATCCAGGTGGCCAGATTTTTCACCCGCCGCAACCATAGAACGAAACAGCTCATCGAACACATGCGGGTAATCCCCCAAGCTATCGGAGAGGGTATAACCTTCGGTCACTTTGGCTCGTACCGCAACCAACATGGTGCGAATGCGCGGCTTTTCCGACTGATCGGCAACGGCGCGTAAACACTCTTCCAGTGGCATGCCAGATTGCACCAAGGTCGATAACTGGCGCGTGATCAGTGCCAGATCGGGCGTACTGATCCCGCGCTTAAACGCAAAACCTTGGCTGCGACTGCGCGCGGCTTTGGCTTGCGTTTCCACCACTTCCATTGGTACTAGGCCTTGCTCTTTCAGGCGCTGGCGCACTTGACGTGCATTATCGCCCTCAATCACGCCTTTTTTATGGCGTCCTTTGGCATCCAGCGCTTTGTATTCAAACGCGGCCATTAGGACTCCTTAGTCACCCGCATCACTTCTTCTAGCGAAGTAATGCCTTGGCGCACCTTATCTAAACCATCATCACGAATGCTCGGCGTGGTCGCACGGATATGTTTTTCCATCGCCTGCTCCCCTGCTTCGCTATGAATCAACTCTTGCAGTGCTTCATCGACTAACAGCAGCTCATGAATACCGGTTCGGCCTCGGTAGCCTTTGTGGTTACATTTAGGGCAGCCCGTTGCACGATAAAGGATTAGCGGTTCTTTTTTCTTGCTATCAAACAGTTTGCGCTGCTCTTTGTCTGCCTCGTAAGGCTCTTTGCAATCTGGGCATAAGGTGCGAACCAAACGCTGAGCCAGAACACCGAGCAGTGAAGAGGAGATCAAAAAAGGCTCGATGCCCATATCGCGCAGCCGCGTCACCGCCCCAACGGCCGTGTTGGTGTGCAGAGTCGACATCACTAAGTGACCGGTCAGCGAAGCTTGCACCGCAATTTGCGCCGTTTCCAAGTCACGAATTTCCCCCACCATCACCACATCTGGGTCTTGACGCAAAATAGCGCGTAGCCCCCGCGCGAAAGTCATGTCTACCCTTGGGTTGACTTGGGTCTGACCGATACCGTCGATATCAAATTCGATCGGGTCTTCTACGGTTAAAATATTGCGCTCGCTGCTGTTGAGCTCCTGCAAACCCGCGTACAAGGTGGTCGATTTACCCGAACCGGTTGGGCCGGTCACCAAGATAATCCCGTGCGGTCGTTTGATCAGGCGGCGGAAGTTGTCATGGTTTTTTGGGGTCATACCCAAGCTGTGCAGATCAAGGCGGGTCGCGTTTTTATCCAGCAAACGCATTACCACTCGCTCACCATGTGATGAAGGCATGGTTGAAACCCGCACATCGACTGCGCGGCCACCGATACGCAACGAAATGCGGCCATCTTGCGGCACACGTTTTTCGGCAATGTCGAGCTTAGCCATTACCTTGACCCGTGAAACGAGCAGCGATGAGAGTTTGCGGCTAGGCGCTAGCACTTCACGCAGTACGCCATCAACTCGAAAACGGATCGACAGCGTTTTTTCAAAGGTTTCAATGTGAATATCTGACGCACCTTCTTTGATCGCCTCACCCAACATGGCGTTGATCAGTTTGATGATCGGCGCATCGTCTTCGCTTTCTAGCAAATCTTCATTTTGTGGCAGCTCTTCTGCCAGTGAGAAGAAGTCATCACTGTCAGCACCAATATCTTCCATCAGTTGGCGCGCTTCTGAAGAGTCGCGTTGATAGACTTGGGTCAGCTTGCTTTCAAACTCTGCTTGCGACAAAGCAATCAGCTCAAAGGCATGTTTCACTACCCGCTTGGTTTCGACCAACGCTTGCATAGAAAGCGGCGGCAAGAAGTAAATGCTGGCTTGCGAGAAATCTTCATTCCAATCCAGCACCAACTTGAAGCGGTTAGCAAAGCTAAAAGGCAGACGACGAATCGACTGCCGTTCAGCTGGAGAGATCACCATTTCGGTCATTGCTCGGCTTCCATCTGATCAATAAAGGCTTGAATCTCAGGTGGATGACGACGGTCATCGCCAAATTTCGGCAACACAGGCACGCTGGCATCATCCAGCAGACGCAAGCCTTTTTCAGCGCGGAACAGCTGCTCGGCGCGAATGTAGTTGTATTTACGTTGGGTGATACCATCGGCCGTCACGCCATCACGAATAATGGTTGGCTTGATAAACACCATCAGGTTTTTCTTTTCCACTTGCGAACTGGTTGAACGGAACAGTTGTCCTAGCAATGGAATATCACCCAGTAGCGGAACTTTGGATTCACTCTCAAGAGCACGCTCATCAATCAAACCGCCGAGCACCAACATTTGCCCATCTTGCACCATCACCGAGGTATTGAGTTGGCGCTTGGCAAAACGCACGTCTACCGCACCATTGGCACCCAATACGTTGGAAACCTCTTGCTCAATCTTGAGCTGTACTGAGTTACCTTCGTTGATCTGTGGTACTACTTTGAGTTTGATACCCACCTCTTTACGATCCACAGTTTGGAATGGATTGTCATTATTCGAGCCTGCGGTGGAACCGGTGATAACCGGCACTTCTTCACCAACAATAAAGGAGGCCTCGCCGTTATCCATGACGGTAATGCTCGGTGATGACAGGATGTTCGAGCTGGAATCATTAGAAACCGCGTTGATTAAGGCCGTCCAATCGCCCATCGCGATGCTGACTGCAGCACCTTGAATGCTCGACAATGCAGAGGCTAACTTGGTGTAATCCCCTTTGGTGGTCGTCGTTTCATTTCTCAAGAAGTTGTTATCAGAATCATAAACTGCTTTGGTTTGTGTCGTGTCTTTGGCCTCTTCAAGGCCGATCATCACATTGCCAATCGAAGCGCCAGTATTGCCATATTGAATGACTGAGCCGCTTTCTAACGAACCCCATTGGACTCCGAGGTTGATGCCATCGCCCTCTGCCATTTCGACAATCAGCGCTTCAATCAATACTTGTGCGCGGCGAATATCTAGCTGGCCAATCACTTCGAGCATCGCATTCATAATGTCTTGCGGCGCAGTGAGTACTAACGAATTGGTATCGGCGTGTGCGGCAATCATCACCTCATTACGCTTTGAGGTCGTTTGCTGTCCGGTACCTTTTTCAGCTTGTAGGTTATCGGAAACGCCTTTCAGCACCTCGACCAAATCTTCGGCTTTGGCGTATTTCAAATACACTACGCGGTTATTACCTTTGGCCGCCATCTCGACATCCAACTGCTTGATCAGACGCTTCAAGCGCTCGCGCACTTTCGGATCGCCAGAAATCAAAATCGAGTTGGTACGCTCATCGGCCACAAACTTGGGCTTTAAGAATTCAGGTGTATTTTGTGCGTCTGTCGTTTTGTTGAGCGCTTCAACAATCCGCACCATTTCTGCGGCAGATGCATTATTCAGCTCAACCACTTCAATCTCTTTGTCGCCGGCTTGGTCAACGCGACGAATAATTTCCGCTAAACGGTTCACCACTGCAGCACGACCGGTGATCAAGATGATGTTAGCGGGATCGTAGTGCACTACGTTACCTGCCCCTGCGTTATCAATCAGTTGGCGCAGCAAAGGTGACAACTCGCGTACTGAAACGTTTTTCACCGCTACCACTTGGGTGATCACTTCATCGCCATTGGCGCGCTCTTCGCCACTCAATACCGGTATGGCGGAAGTCTTTGCATCTTTCGATTTGATGACTTTCAGTACGCCGTTATCCATTTCGACCACAGCGAAACCATACACTTCAAGCACACTGAGGAAGAAACTGTAATACTGCTTTTCGTTTAAGGTATCAAAACTGCGCACATCCACTTTGCCGCGTACCGAAGGGTCGACAATGATGGTCTTCTCAAGATTGCGCCCAACAATATTGATAAATTCTTGAATGTCGGTGCCTTTGAAGCTAGCACTGAACTCATTTGCCATCGCTAGAGGTGTGGACAATAAACTGCCAGCCAACAGCCATGAACTTTTTTTCAGCCAAAATTTCACTGGGAACTCCCTTGCCTCACTAACGCGTCGTTACTCGCCTTAGCGTTAAAATTGAATATATACATCATGTTGTTGACCATCACGCTCAACGGTCAGATTCATTTCGGTCATGTCATTCATCGACTGAAATAGCGTATTCATTACATTGGGATCCGTCAGATCCAAGCCATTAATCGCCACTGCCATATCGCCATCTTGTAAACCTATTGATTCAAACAGTGCCGGATCTTTTCCCGGGCTCACTCGATAACCGAGCACTTTGTCATCCCGCTTTACCTGAGACAGGCGTACATACTGAAAAATTTCCTGCGGATTTCGGGTAATCGCTTCACGAATAGCATCAAGCTTCTCTTCCAACTGGGGGGCTGGCATCGCCGCTTGACCTTGACGTGGGGTCTGCGCGTTAGGCGTAGACGGTACAGCAGGCGCAGAATAGTCCAATCCTTCAAGCATCAAGGTTTCATCACGGCCTGCATTACTTAGAATGACACGATCTGGCATCACCGCTTTTAATTTTACCTGTGTACCTTCGATCACCTCATTGATCCCGTAAGTGGCTTGCACACCACGGTTTGCAATCACCGCTAGGCTTTTTTGCATATCATTGCTAGCGACCACGCCAGATAAAACAAGGCTCAAACGAGTCTTGGGGGCATCAACCACAACGGGCTGCTCAACCACAGGCTCTTTCTGTTCAGTAAACACACCAAACAGGTCACCTTTTTGCAATACGCTAATATCCAGCGGCTGACGATCTGGCTTTAAACCTGATAGGGTTGGGCTCCAACTTGGTGCTTGTGCTGGCTCTCCCAGCATTAACCACACCATTTTGCCCAACGTCCAAGCCGAGGCCACCAGCAGCACGAGCGTCAATCCTTCACTGATTGGCTTTTGCCACCGCGGTGCATTTTGGCTAATCAAACGCGGCCACGTTGCAAGCGGAGGAAGTTGTTTAAATTCCATAAATTTCCACGTTATTCCTTTCTGTACTTTTACGCTTCATATTGCGCAAATTCGCCCGTACAGATGTTTTTCAAGACTTTATGCAGGCATGGCAATATAGCACAAGCCTTATTAAGAGATCCGTCTCAAACGTTAAATTGTCGACTTGCTTGAAAAACTGCCTCGCAAACACCATTGTTAATCAAGAAAATTGGCCAAAACGTAACAAGGTTAGAGAGGAAAAGGGGCAATGAGTTCCAGTGCAGATGACGTAAGGCTGGATAAATGGTTGTGGGCGGCAAGATTTTACAAAACTCGCTCGCTCGCGCGAAATATGGTCGAAGGCGGCAAAGTCCACTATAATGGCCAGCGCACCAAACCCAGTAAATCGGTAGAACTTGGTGCACAGATCACATTACGTCAGGGACATGACGAGAAAACGGTCATTATCGAGAAGATCTCTGACCAACGCCGTGGAGCACCAGAAGCGCAACGGCTCTACCGTGAAACGGCTGAAAGCATCGCTAAGCGTGAACGCAATGCCATGATGCGCCAGCTCAACCCGAGTCCGGATCGACGTCCAGACAAGAAACAGCGCCGAGATCTACTCAAATTTATCCATCAGTAATTAGCCGGACAATTCCTTATGACGACAAGCTCAATGGCGAACAACATGCTACATCGCTATCTTTTTGAAGACCTCTCCGTGCGTGGTGAGTTAGTTCAACTGGACGATACTTATCAGCACATGATTTCCAGTCAGGAATATCCTGCTGCGGTAAAACACCTGATCGGCGAATTGCTGGTTGCCACATCGCTACTCACGGCAACACTGAAGTTTGAAGGCTCTATCACTCTGCAACTGCAAGGTGATGGTCCAGTATCTCTGGTTGTCATTAACGGTGATAACAACCAACAAGTCCGTGGTGTAGCGCGTTGGCAAGGCGATATTGCCGACAATGCTAATCTGCATGACATGCTGGGCAAAGGTCACCTAGTGATCACTATTGAACCTAAACAAGGTGAGCGATATCAAGGGGTAGTAGGTTTGGAAGGCGACACCCTTGCCGATGTACTCGAAGGTTACTTCCTACGTTCAGAGCAGCTCAAAACTCGTTTGTGGATCCGCGTCGGTGAGCATGCAGGTAAAGCCTGTGCGGCTGGCATGTTGCTGCAAATCGTACCCGATGGTAAAGGCTCTGCCGATGATTTCGAACATTTAGAACAATTAACTGACACCATCAAGAACGAAGAGTTATTTGCTCTACCTGCCGAAGAACTGCTGTACCGTCTTTACAACCAAGAGAAAGTTCAGTTGTTCGCACCGCATCCGGTCAGCTTCCGCTGTGGTTGCTCACGTGAGCGCAGTGCAGCGGCGATCATGACTGTTGCACGTGATGAGATTAATGACATCCTTGCCCAAGAGGGTGCAGTGGCTCTACATTGCGATTATTGTGGTGCCACTTACTCATTCGATGCTGCGCAAGTGGCTGAATTGTATGCGCCACAAGGCGGAAATGGTTCCGTACTGCATTAATTCGCTGCGTTTAACAAGCACGTAAAAACCGCCAAAAAGCCAGCTCCCCGCTGGCTTTTTCTCTATAAAATACCAATAAAATCAACGATCAAAATCACAGTACGCCGTACTTAATTTCTGAGAAGTATTAATCTTTGGCCTCTGGCGCAAAGGTTTGCGCGCACGATAAAATAGTAATGCCAATATATGTGACGAGTTACCTAAAACCACAGAAACTCGGTGGGCAATATTTGAACTGCCTCCCTGTTTTCTCCGAGGTCCGTTGCTAGCATGGTGAGCAGATAACAATTACATAAATTATTACAAAATCCCTACAAAATCCTACAAGGAGCACCTATGACCGTTATGGAACATACTAAGGCTGCACAACTCGATCTAGCCCAATATGGGATCACCGGCGTAACTGAAATAGTTCGTAACCCGAGCTATGAACTGTTATTTGCTGAAGAAACCCGTTCTGACCTCGAAGGTTATGAGCGTGGTGTGGTCACCGAATTAGGCGCGGTTGCGGTTGATACTGGCATCTTCACTGGCCGCTCACCAAAAGATAAGTTTATCGTAAAAGACGATACCACCCGCGATACTCTGTGGTGGACATCAGACAAAGCGAAAAACGATAACAAACCGATTAATCAAGAAGTCTGGAATGACCTGAAAGCACAAGTCACCAAACAGCTTTCAGGTAAGCGCGTATTCGTATTGGATGGCTACTGTGGTGCTAACGCCGATACTCGCCTGAGTGTTCGCTTCATTACGGAAGTGGCATGGCAAGCGCACTTCGTGAAAAACATGTTTATCCGCCCAAGCGAAGATGAACTAACGAACTTCAAGCCAGACTTCGTAGTGATGAACGGCGCGAAATGTACCAATGCGAACTGGAAAGAGCACGGTCTGAACTCAGAAAACTTCACTGTGTTTAACCTGACTGAGCGCATGCAGCTCATCGGCGGTACTTGGTACGGCGGTGAGATGAAAAAAGGCATGTTCGCGATGATGAACTACTTCCTGCCGCTGCAAGGTATTGCCTCAATGCACTGCTCTGCCAACATGGGCAAAGCGGGCGATGTCGCGATCTTCTTCGGTCTATCAGGTACCGGTAAAACTACTCTGTCGACCGATCCTAAACGTGCCTTGATCGGTGACGATGAGCACGGCTGGGATGATGATGGCGTGTTTAACTTTGAAGGTGGCTGCTACGCAAAAACCATCAAACTGTCTAAAGAAGCAGAACCGGATATTTACAACGCAATCCGCCGTGATGCTTTGCTAGAAAACGTGACCGTACGCAGCGATGGCTCAATCGATTTTGATGATGGTTCTAAAACAGAAAACACTCGTGTTTCTTACCCTATCTATCACATCGACAACATCGTAAAACCAGTATCTAAAGGCGGTCATGCGACAAAAGTGATCTTCCTGTCAGCGGATGCTTTTGGTGTATTGCCTCCAGTATCCAAACTGACTCCAGAGCAAACCAAATACCACTTCTTGTCTGGCTTCACAGCGAAACTGGCGGGTACTGAACGCGGTATTACTGAACCTACTCCAACCTTCTCAGCCTGTTTTGGCGCAGCGTTCCTCACTCTGCACCCAACCAAGTATGCGGAAGTGTTGGTGAAACGTATGGAAGCGGCGGGCGCGGAAGCGTATCTGGTCAACACTGGCTGGAATGGCAGCGGCAAACGTATCTCGATTAAAGATACGCGCGGCATCATTGATGCGATTTTGGATGGTTCCATCGAGAAAGCGGAAACCAAGCATATCCCGATCTTCAATCTGCAAGTGCCAACTGCATTGCCAGGTGTCGATCCGATGATCCTTGACCCACGTGATACTTATGTCGACCCACTACAATGGGAAAGCAAAGCCAAAGACTTGGCAACCCGCTTTATCAACAACTTCGACAAGTACACCGATAACGCCGAAGGTAAAGCCTTAGTGGCAGCCGGTCCTAAGCTTGATTAATGCCAAATTGGCGTAAAAGTGATAACTGAGTAGCAAGCCCCTCTTTCGAGGGGCTTTTTTTGTTGCTGTCTCTCGTGCTTTACTCCAAGCTTGGGTGTGGATTGATGAGTATCATTGAATGATGGCAACGCAGAGATTATGAGAAAACTACTGGCCATGGGCGTAGCGGGTATCGCACTGCTACTGATTTTCGTATTAGCGGGATTTGGCATTATGCACACCCGCTATTTCACGCCTTCTGCGCAATGGATAGTGCAGCAGTTGTGGCCGGAAACGCTGCGCTTTGCCAAGATAGAATACCTGTACCCATTTAAGCTGCGCTTAAGTGATGTACAGATAGCCTCGGAGCCCGTCATTGAATTACAACAAATGGATTTGTGGGTGAACCCTTATGGATTACTTGAGAAAAAGCTCGAAATCGACAGTGTTTTGATTGATGGTGCGAACCTCGCCCACGGCTTGCCTGCTTTCACCTTGCCCGATTCCGTCCATCTCAACCAGTTGGCGCTGCACAATATTGATTGGGCTGACCAGGGTATTATCGCGCGTGGGGTGAGTTTACAGATCAAACAACCGGTTTGGGCTTCACCACAGCAGTTGTTACCCTACGGTAAAATCCAGCTTTCTGCCGAACAGATCAGCGTTCATGGTGAGGCCTTTAACCAAGTATTGGTTGATGCCAATTACCAAGCGCAAGACAGCACAGTGTATGGTTTTTCTTTCAACTGGCATCAAAGCCCAATTTCAGGACAAGCAGAGCAATATCCGGAAGGCTGGTCACTGGTCAATGTCACCATCAGCCAACTTAAGCTCAATCTTGATCAGTGGCAAAACCACCCGCTATGGCAAAAGATATCGCCAAATATTCAGCACATTAACAGTCTAGACCTACTGAACAGCCAACTGACCGTAAATGGTGTGGCGTGGGAAAACCTCAATCTTTCTATTGAAGATTACCGTCTTCAACAGAGTCTTTGGCAACAACCTCAAGGTTACCTGTCGCTCAATGCGGATTCAGCACAATGGCGTGCCACACAGTGGGTAGAGCCTAATGCCGAGTTGACTTTCACCCCCTCAGGCATCGAGATTGAAGGGCATACTCAAGTATGGCAAGGCGATGTGCAACTTAAGGGCAAGATCTCCGAAACGAGTGTCGCACTCTCCCAACTCTCCATCAGCGGCGTGAAGTGGATTGCAGAGCAGCCGCAAGATTGGCAGATCTTCACTCAAACCTTACCTGCTTGGCAGAACGTCAGCATTGATAAGTTGGATATTAATAATCTGCAACTCATCCAAACCGTTCAACAGCCTTTTTGGCAGGCCTCTGGGCTGAATGCCGATGGGCAACAACTGCAATGGGCCAAAAGCGGTCAGTGGGGCTTTTGGCAAGGCAAACTCGCGGTGACGGCCAACAGTGCCAGCTATGCCGGTATTCTGAGCACCCAAAGCGTGCTCAATATGCACAGTGAACAGGGTATATGGCAGTTAACTCGCGCCTTTTTACCGCTAGAACACGGTTATATTGAAGCTCATGCCAGTTGGGATTTATCGTCACTCAGTTCACCTTGGCAGCTCTCACTCGACACCGATTCTCTACCTATTGGGCCGCTGCAACCATGGTTCAAGCTGCCGTTTGGCCTTGAAGCACTGGCCGATATCAGCCTGACGGCGCAAGGTATGGCGGGTGATCGCAACATGCTCGCTCATTCGCTTGATGGGCAATTACAATTGAGTTTACGCCAAGGATTACTCTCACTGCGCGGTGAGCATACTTTCATCACCCAACCGTTTGAGTTAGAAGATCTCAAAATGAACGCCGATCGAGGGCGGATAACCATCACTCCCACTCCACTCAAAGGGCCAACGCTACAAGCTCAACTCAGTGGCAGCACTGACCTTATCGAACCGGAGCGTGGCCAATGGTTATTGGCGATCACACAGCGCTGGGCAGATCAATGCATGGAACTACAATGGGATTTCAAACAGGCGAGACTGGTTGGTAAAGACTGTCGCAGCGCACCATAATGCGCTGCGTGATCATCAGGATTTTTGTGCCAACAACGCTTTATAGTTCGGGATCAGCATATAAGTACCGATAAACTCGATTGCTTCCACGTCACCGCTAGAGATGATGACACGCACCACAATACGTGCTTTGCGGCCCGATTCTAAACGATCTAAATCACCACTAATCCCATCGAGAGAAGTCGATGCGAGCGGATTTTGCACCACAGGGTGGCGATAGCGAATATGGCTATCCACCAACACAATATCGCCATGCAGATCGCGCTCACGCATTAACAGCCATGCCATACCCCAACCAGTCAAGGTTGCGAGGGTAAACGCCGAGCCCGCGAACAAAGTATTATGCGGATTGAGGTTGGGATTGAGCTGCGCACAACACTGGAATTGATAACCCGTGTATTGCTGGATTTTAATGCCCATTTTATCGCTGATCGGAATTTGCTTACCCCAACGATCTTGCAGCTCAGTACACCACTCCGGCTTACGCAGCACATTCGCCATCGGGTCGAGCGTTTTCACCATCTGCTGATGTCGTACTGGGCCGCGTTCATCGGTTAATTCTCCCCGACGTTCGAAGCCATTTTTGGCATAAAACGGAATCGCATCTTCGCGGGCATTACACACTAAACGCTTGGCGCCCTCTTGGCGCGCTAAGGATTCAAGTGCCACGAGAATGAGTGAGCCCATACCCTTGGAGCGACGATTGGCTTTCACCGCCATATAACGGATCTGCCCTTCACTATCGGGGGTAATGTAGAGACGACCAATCGCCATTGGATAGCCACGGCTATCGACAATCATCCGGTGGTGGCTCATCGAATCGTATTCATCACGCTCAGAACCGATCGGCATCCGCCATGGCTCGCGCAACATTTGCCAACGAAAATGGAAGTACTTATTGAGCTGATTATCCGTGGTCGGCGTAATAAGTTTGAACATACTCAATCCCTGAACAGGTGCCTTGCCTTACGTAAGACACGCTTGGTTATTCATTTGGTAACACGAGGCAAATTAAGCCTGTAGCCAAAACGTCACTGGCCCATCATTGATCAGTGACACTTTCATATCTGCCGCAAAACGGCCGCGCTCAGTCGGTAAAACTTGCGTGCAAAGGTCTGAGAAATAATCATATAACCGCTCAGCCTCTTGTGGGACAGCACCGCGTGAAAATCCGGCACGAGTACCTTTTTTCGTGTCTGCGGGTAGCGTAAATTGCGACACCACTAACACACTGCCACCCACATCTTTCACGCTCAGATTCATCTTACCTTCGCTATCTTCAAACACTCGATAGCTGGTCACTCGCTCAACCAATCGCTTGGCTTTCGCTTCATCATCTTCACGTTCGACACCGAGTAGCACTAAAAGTCCCTTATCAATTGCGCCGACCACTTCACCATCAACCCGTACTGCGGCTTCACTTACTCGTTGGATCAGTGCTATCACTCTGTTTTTCCTCTATTTCACTCTTTGGTAATGGCGCAAAGTGTAGCATGTCTGGTGAGTCACTCCAGTGCTCACGCTCGCCAAGCGCGGCGGTGACTTCCGCTCCCACCAATACAATGAGCCAACATAAATACACCCAAACAAACAAGATAGGAATCGCGGCAAGTGCACCGTATATCAACTGATAAGAAGGAAACTGAGTGATGTAGGCGGCGAAGCCTTTTTTGCTCAGCTCAAACAACACGGCAGCAATCAACGCCCCTGTCATCGCATGCTGTAAATGCACTTTTTTATTCGGCACCAAAAGATACAACCCGACGAAGGCACAATAGGAGAGCACAAAAGGCAGCCAGCGCAAAAATAGGTTGTACGCCCCCGAAAGGGTCTCATTGTCTAAGATTTTTAAGGAAGTAATGTACGAGGTTGCCGCAATACTCGCTCCCACCAAAATGGGGCCGAGCGTCAAAATCATCCAATACATTGAAAATGAAAACACCGCGCGACGCTTCTGCTGCACTCGCCAGATGTAATTCAAGTTTTTATCGATATTGGAAATCAGCATGATGGCAGCAACAAACAAGAAAGCGCCACCAACCGCGGTCATTTTCCCAGTATTCGCCACAAACTCCACCAAGGCGGTTTTCACTACTTCTCCTGCTGCTGGCACAAAATGGGTGATAACGAAATCTTGGATCACCTCCCCTGCGCTGGCAAAAATTGAGAAAGAAGAAAGAATCGACAGCAAAACTGTCAGCATCGGCACCATTGATAATAAGGTGATGTAAGCCAGATAGCCCGCATTCACATTGACTCGGTCATGGTTCATCCGAGACAGTAGATAGCGGAAAAAATGCAGCCCTTGCCGAGCTTTCTGCTCAATAAAAGAGTGAGTCAATTTCATAGCTCATCCTTGTCATTTCGTTGCGGTTATCCTGCCACGGATAAGGTGTTCAATACAAATTCCACGCGATTCTCAACACTCGTCATTGGCACCTCAATACACTGATAGCCTAGTTCTGAGTAAGTCTGCACTAACCGATGATGGATTTGCTGCGCCTCTTCTAGCGAATACGGGCGAACATCATCTTGTTGATAGGTGATGGCGTTGGGTTCACACATCAACACGTGTGGATGATAGCCCGAGCTCGCTGACCAATATTTTTCAGGCACCGCCAACTCTGCACCCAATAAGTACGCACAAATATCGGGGATCGCACGATCCAAAAACACCATCGGCTCGTTTATAGCAGAATGCTTTTGCACCAACATCGCGTCATAGCAGAGCGCGGCAAAGGCAGGTAAATCATGCCAAGGTAAAATACCGTTCTGTTTGGAACTCTCACGCTCAATCAGCAGACGGGGAACCTCGGGATATACGCGATAACCACGCCCTGCCAAAGCATCCAACAAGGTCGTTTTTCCAGCACCTGGGCCACCAGAAATAATCACGAGTGACATGGTATTCCTTTTCTTTTAGCGGCAAAAAATAAAGCCCTTAACTGGCAACAGCTAAGGGCTTGGATAACTTATCAAGTCAGAAGACGAGAATCAGCGATTATTTGGCATCACGAGAAGCACGCTTACGATCGTTTTCGGTCAGGTAGCGTTTACGGATACGGATGCTCACTGGTGTTACTTCTACCAGTTCGTCATCATCGATGAACTCTAGAGCTTGTTCCAGAGACATAATGATTGGCGGCGTAAGAACCTGCGCATCATCAGTACCAGATGCACGAACGTTAGTCAGTTGCTTACCTTTCAGAGGGTTTACAGTCAGGTCGTTATCACGGCTGTGAATACCGATCACCATACCTTCGTAAACTTCCACACCGTGGCCAATGAACATACGGCCACGCTCTTGCAGGTTGAACAGCGCGTTCGTTAGTGCCTTACCCGTACCGTTAGAAACCAGAACACCGTTCACACGCTGACCGATTACACCGCCCTTGTGTGGACCGTAATGGTCAAAAGTATGGTACAGCAGACCTGAACCTGAAGTCAGAGTCATGAATTCAGTTTGGAAACCGATCAAGCCACGAGAAGGCATCACGAAATCTAGACGGATACGGCCTTTGCCATCTGGAGACATGTCTTTCAGCTCGCCTTTACGCATGCCGATTTTCTCCATGATGCCGCCTTGGTGCTCTTCTTGCACGTCGATGGTGACCGTTTCAAACGGTTCCATCAGTTGGCCGTCTTCGTGCTTCAGGATAACTTCAGGACGAGATACAGCCAGTTCAAAGCCTTCACGACGCATGTTTTCGATCAGGATCGATAGGTGAAGCTCACCACGACCTGAAACGCGGAATTTGTCTGGATCTTCAGTTTGTTCAACACGCAGTGCTACGTTGTGCACCAGTTCTTTTTCCAGACGCTCAAGGATGTTACGTGAAGTCACGAACTTACCTTCTTTACCCGCAAATGGAGACGTGTTTACTTGGAAGGTCATGGTTACGGTTGGTTCATCTACACTCAGTGGTGGCAGCGCTTCAAGCGTGTTCACATCACAGATAGTGTCAGAGATTTTCAGCTCGCCCAGACCGGTTACCGCAACGATGTCGCCTGCTGTTGCTTGGTCAGTTTCAGAACGTTGCAGGCCAAGGTAGCCCAGAACAGTACCGATTTTACCGTTACGTTTCTTACCATCAGCACCGATAACCGTCACTTGTTGGTTTGGTTTTACTTTACCGCGCTTGATACGGCCAACACCGATAACACCAACGTAAGAGCTGTAATCCAGCTGAGAAATTTGCATTTGCAGTGGACCATCAAGGTCAACTTGTGGCGCAGCAACGTTATCCACGATGGCTTGGAACAGAGGTTCCATGTTTTCGCCAGTTTCGCCTTCAACCAGAGTTGCCCAACCGTTCAGAGCTGAAGCATATACCACTTGGAAGTCTAGCTGTTCGTCAGTCGCACCTAGGTTGTCGAACAGGTCAAATACCTGATCCATAACCCAATCTGGGCGTGCGCCCGGACGGTCAATTTTGTTAATAACAACGATTGGCTTCAAACCGTGAGCAAAGGCTTTTTGGGTTACGAAGCGAGTTTGTGGCATAGGGCCATCAACAGCGTCAACAATCAGCAGCACAGAGTCTACCATCGACATAATACGCTCAACTTCGCCACCGAAGTCCGCGTGTCCTGGGGTGTCTACGATGTTGATGCGGTAATCATTCCAGTTGATAGCGGTGTTTTTCGCCAGGATGGTGATACCACGCTCTTTTTCAATGTCGTTCGAGTCCATGACTCGCTCTTCAACATCACCGCGAGACTCTAACGTGCCGGATTGCTGGAGCAGTTTGTCAACCAGGGTGGTTTTACCGTGGTCAACGTGCGCGATAATCGCGATGTTTCTTAATTTTTCAATTTGCGGAGTGGTCATCGGGGTTTGCTTCACTTTTCATTGAGGCTGGCTGCCAAAGCAGTCGCCGAACATGGTTCAAAAACGGCCAATAATGTACCAGATTTTAGCGGAAAACCTAGAAATATGTGATCTGTCACGCTGAAATAGCCCACTTTTTCTTCATTTTGCTGCGCATCTTTCCTTATCCCAGCAGTTTCAGGCTCAAGAGCCATTGACAACCCCTGCAATTGAGCGCGAAATAGCAAACGTTTTGGTAAAACATGGTGCAGAGCAACAACACAGCGCACCACAATAGTGCACAAAGGGATCTTTTTGGTGCAAAGAAACATAAGAAACCAGAAACATCCCGACCAAAACCATGATTTATATTGGATTTATAAACATGGCACGCTTTTCGCTTTAGTAATTTCAGCATCGGTTACCCATAGTACAACGTAGTAATCTTTGCCGACTTTATTTAAGACTCGAGCCCATACCGCTTAAAAACACCGGAGGTTATCCAAGATGTCAGTAGAAAATGTTCTATCGCTGATCCAAGAAAACGAAGTTAAGTTTGTTGACCTGCGTTTTACCGATACTAAAGGTAAAGAGCAGCACATCTCTATCCCTGCTCACCAAATCGATGCTGACTTCTTCGAAGACGGTAAAATGTTCGATGGTTCATCTGTTGCAGGTTGGAAAGGTATCAACGAATCCGACATGGTCATGATGCCTGATCCATCTTCTGCCGTGCTCGATCCATTTACTGAAGATGCTACTCTGAACATTCGTTGTGACATCTTAGAACCTGCGACGATGCAAGGTTACGATCGCGACCCACGTTCTATCGCAAAACGCGCAGAAGAATATATGCGCTCTACCGGTATCGCAGACACAGTTCTTGTCGGTCCTGAGCCTGAATTCTTCCTGTTTGACGATGTGAAATTTGCCACCAACATGTCTGGTTCATTCTTCAAGATTGACGATGTAGAAGCGGCATGGAACACAGGTACTGAATACGAAGATGGTAACAAAGGTCACCGCCCTGGCGTAAAAGGTGGTTACTTCCCAGTTGCTCCCGTTGACTCATCACAAGACATCCGTTCAGCGATGTGTCTGATTATGGAAGAAATGGGTCTGGTTGTTGAAGCACACCACCATGAAGTAGCGACTGCGGGTCAGAACGAAATTGCCACTCGCTTCAACACGCTCACCACGAAAGCAGACGAAATCCAAATCTACAAGTACGTTGTACACAACGTTGCGCACGCTTTTGGTAAAACAGCAACCTTTATGCCTAAGCCACTGGTTGGCGATAACGGCTCAGGTATGCACGTTCACCAATCTCTGGCAAAAGATGGCGTTAACCTGTTTGCGGGTGACAAGTACGGCGGCTTGTCTGAAATGGCAATCTACTACATCGGTGGTATCATCAAGCACGCTCGCGCGCTGAACGCAATCACTAACCCATCCACCAACTCATACAAGCGTCTGGTTCCTCACTACGAAGCACCAGTAATGCTGGCTTACTCTGCGCGTAACCGTTCGGCGTCTATCCGTATTCCAGTGGTACCAAGCCCGAAAGCACGTCGTATCGAAGTTCGCTTCCCAGATCCAGCAGCAAACCCATACTTGGCGTTTGCAGCCATGCTGATGGCGGGTCTTGATGGTATCAAGAACAAGATCCATCCAGGAGAAGCAATGGATAAAGATCTGTACGATCTACCAGCAGAAGAAGCAGCAGAGATTCCAAAAGTGGCAGAGTCTCTACAACAAGCTCTGCAATACTTGGATGCAGATCGTGAGTTCTTAACCGCTGGCGGCGTATTCTCTGATGATTTCATCGACTCTTACATCGAGCTGAAAACCAAAGATGTAGAGCGTGTGAACGTTGCAGTACACCCACTTGAATTCGAACTGTACTACTCAGTTTAATTCTCAGCTTGTGTAAAAGGTAACTTAGGTTACATCAATATTTAGGCTCGCCTCGCAGGCGGGCCTTTTGCATATTTAGTCCTCTCAGGGTTCGTTTTAACATGTGGCTTACAATTTTAGTCATGGGTATAAACTCATGATCTATAGAGTGAAACTTCATGTTATTGAGGTGATATATGCCATCGTCTCGTCCCTTATGGTTACTCGTCAGTTTATTATGGGTACCGCAAGTTACAGCACAAAACGTCTACACTTGGATTGATGAAAAAGGTGTCCTGAACTTTAGCGATAGCCCACAGAGTGACAAAGCAAAAGCCATCCATTTACCGGATTATGAAGCGCAAGCTCCAGCGCCCAGCTTCGATTCATCCCAACCCGTGGAGGAGACAAGCACCGCGTCTACATTCAGCGAAGCGACCTCAACCGATACTGAGTTGAGTGAGGCAGCCTCTCCCATCCCCCCACAACAGCTCCCCCCTCTCACCGTTACCATGATTTCTCCCCAACATGATGATACGGTGCGTAGCAATAGCGGTACGATCAGCATTCGATCCGAGCTCAACCGAAAACTCTCGATTGGCGAACAGCTTCAACTGTTGATGGATGGCCGACCTTATGGCGCCCCCACCAATCAACCGAATTGGGAGTTAAAAAATATCGATCGAGGGACTCACACCTTCACCATCCAAGCTATTGAAAACGGCAAGATTATTGCATCTTCATCGATTATCACGGTGCATCTGCATCGAGCAACGGTGAAATAACGAAAAGATGTGACCGTTCGCTCGATTGCGTAGGGAGTTCCACTTTGGGTTTGCACTCCCTTGCGCCATACTTAATGCTTAATGCACCAAATTTGTGCATAGGTAGTGAAGTGATTATCGAGCGAGAATGAGTGTGAGTGCAGAACTGAATCAAACCATTATTAATAATCAGGTCACATCGGTATTCATTCTCGATGAGTCTCTGATGATCCGCTATGCGAACCCTGCCGCCGAGCAGCTCTTTTCGCAAAGCATGAAACGCTTAATGCATCAAAGCTTACGGCAACTTGTTCAGCACTCATCACTGGATCTCCAACTGCTGACTCAACCATTGCAAAGTGGTCAGAGTATTACCGATAGTGACGTCACTTTAGTCGTTGATGGAAAACCCTTGTTACTCGAGGTCACCGTCAGTCCGGTGTCATGGCAAAAAGAGCTATTGTTACTGGCAGAAATGCGCACGATTGGTCAACAACGTCGCCTAACCCAAGAGTTGAATCAACACGCGCAGCAACAAGCGGCGAAACTCTTGGTTAGAGGGTTGGCCCATGAAATAAAAAACCCCCTCGGAGGTTTAAGAGGCGCAGCACAACTCTTAGAGCGTATGTTGCCGGATCCCGCACTCACGGAATATACCCAAATTATCATCGAACAAGCCGATCGCTTGCGTAGCTTAGTCGATCGCTTATTAGGTCCACAGCGTCCTGGTGAAAAGAAATGGGAGAATCTGCATCTCATTTTAGAAAAAGTGCGTCAACTCGTGGTTCTTGAAGCGGGATCCAATCTGGTTTTTGAACGGGATTATGACCCAAGCCTGCCGAATATTTTGATGGACACCGATCAGATCGAGCAAGCCTTGTTGAATATTGTCAGCAATGCGGCACAGATTTTAGCGGATCAACCGCATGGCGTGATTACCTTACGCACCAGAACCGTGCACCAAGCGAATATCCATGGTCAGCGTTATAAGCTCGTAGCCAGTATAGAGATTATCGACAATGGTCCCGGCATCCCTCCTGAGCTCCAAGACACCTTATTTTATCCCATGGTGAGCGGTCGCGAGGGCGGAACGGGATTGGGTTTATCCATTTCACAAAATCTGATCGATCAACATCAGGGAAAAATAGAGGTGCAAAGCTGGCCAGGACGCACCATGTTTACCATTTATTTGCCAATTTTGAATTGCTGTTAAGGATTGTCTATGAGTAGAGGATACGTTTGGGTCGTCGATGATGATAGCTCCATCCGTTGGGTGATGGAGAAGACGCTCTCTTCCGCCAATATAAAATGCGAAACGTTCGCCGATGCGGAAAGTGTGTTACTTGCACTAGAGCGAGAAACTCCCGATGTCTTAGTGTCCGATATCCGTATGCCCGGAATGGATGGTATTGCTCTGTTAAATCAAGTACATCAGCAGATCCCAGAACTTCCCGTCATTATCATGACGGCGCATTCCGATTTGGATGCTGCCGTGAACGCATACCAACAAGGGGCTTTTGAATATCTCCCCAAACCTTTTGATGTCGATGAAACGCTTACGTTAGTCGAACGAGCGATTGCCCACGGACAAGAGCAGCGCAAGGTGTCACATCGCCCAAGCGAAAACTATTCCGCCCCCGAAATCATTGGCGAAGCTCCCGCAATGCAAGAAGTGTTTCGCGCAATTGGGCGTTTATCTCGCTCTTCCATTTCGGTACTGATCAATGGTGAATCGGGCACAGGGAAAGAATTGGTCGCTCATGCACTGCATCGGCATAGCCCTCGCGCGCAAAAACCGTTTATTGCACTGAATATGGCCGCAATTCCGAAAGATCTGATCGAATCAGAGCTGTTTGGCCATGAAAAAGGGGCGTTTACCGGAGCCAACACAGTACGCCAAGGACGCTTCGAACAAGCCAATGGCGGTACTTTATTTCTCGACGAAATTGGCGATATGCCACTGGATATTCAAACCCGACTATTACGAGTCTTGGCCGATGGCCAGTTTTATCGCGTTGGCGGTCATGTCGCAATTAAAGTCGATGTGCGAATTGTCGCGGCGACACATCAAAACCTTGAGAAATTGGTCCATCAAGGCAAGTTCCGTGAAGACTTATTCCATCGTCTGAATGTTATCCGCATCCACATCCCATCACTGCGTGAACGTCGACAAGATATCGAAAAATTGACGAAGCACTTTTTAGCCTTAGCAGCGAAAGAGCTGGGTGTTGAGATGAAAACACTCAACCCACGAACCGTTGATATCCTGACTAAACTTGATTGGCCCGGCAACGTTCGCCAACTTGAAAACATGTGCCGTTGGCTAACGGTGATGGCAAGCGGTAGTGAGGTGCTGCCAAGTGATCTTCCTCCAGAATTATTATCAGAAAGAAAAGCCAGTCATTTTGATAATGATATAAGTTGGCAGAAACAATTAGAAACATGGGCAAAGTCTGCGTTGGCTTCTGGTGAAACCGAATTACTCGCCTACGCACTCCCAGAATTTGAACGTATACTTTTAGAAGCGGCACTTAACCATACCAATGGGCATAAACAAGAAGCCGCCAAAGTATTGGGCTGGGGACGGAATACGCTAACACGTAAACTCAAAGAGTTATATTAAGTGTCAGCTGAACGGCCTACCCAACTTTACTGCACAGGAAGTGAGATTAGAGAAGGGTATGCCGTTAAAACGCCAAATTCGCTTAAAAACTGCCATCATACTGCCGTTTGTACTGATTTTTTTGTTCACAATTTTGGCTATGGCGGCTGTTCAAACTTACCGTTATGAACAGACCGTAAAAGAGCTCAGCACTAAGCAGTTATCCTATTTGACCGACAGTATCTCACAACGCTTGTCGGACTTTTTAGATCGCCCCTTTTTTGCTAACCAAATGATCGCGTATAACGTTGGCTTTCATCACCTTTACCAAAGGGATGATGCCAGCAAAATCGAAGATTTTATCCGTGCAGCCTCCCAACCGATTGGCAAAAATATTCAACAAATCGATGTCCTTGGCTTTGGTGGCATCAACGGCGAGTACGTGGGGTTACGAAAAGATGCACCTGATCAGTACAGCTTGATGCTTAAGGATGAGCGCACTGAGAATAAATTGGTGATTTATCAAAGCCCAACCATCGATGAAAAATACCATACGATCATCGATAACTACGATCCTCGGGTCCGTCCTTGGTATGCCCCTATTGCTGAAAAACCGTCAGCACAATGGTCTGCGGTGTATACCAATGTGGATGAAAAACAAGAAATCACGCTTTCCGCCCTCAGTCCTGTTTTTCAAGATGCCACTTTTGTAGGCGTGATGGTTTCGGATGTCAAACTCAACACTTTTAATCAATTTCTTGCCCAACTTAAACAAAGAATTAATGCCGATGTGTATGTCATCGACAGCCAACATCGCTTAATTGCCCACTCTAACGACAGCAGTGTTGTGTCATGGGGGACTGAACTCAGCCCAAAAGGAGAAAGACTGCTTGCCGTTGAAAACCCCAATCCAATCATTAAAAGCAGCGCAGAACAGCTCAACGAACAAAACCTCAATAGTGACATGTTTACTACACACGTCGCTAACCAGCGCTACTTTAATAAGATTTCAGCCTTTACCGATCAGTATGGTTTAGCTTGGTACATCAGTGTTTCCATTGCCGAAGCCGATCTTTTGGGTAGCTTGCCTGAAAACCAAAAAACCAGTTGGATGATTGGCCTTGCCGTCAGTCTTATTGGACTACTGATAGGCTTAATGACGCTAAATCGCGTAGCAAATCCTATCATTTCGACAGCATCTGCTGCTCGGCAGCTCGCAAATGGCAACTGGTCAGCCAGCATGCCCAAGCCCGGACAAATCTACGAAACCAGTCTATTAGTTCAAGCCTTCGTGGAGATGACCAATAACTTAAAAACATCGTTTAAAGCTCTGCGAACTCAATTGGTGCATGACTCATTAACCCAATTGCTAAGCAGAGAAGGCTTAGTTGAAAATTGTAATCAACTCCCTCAACTCAATGGGGGCTTGCTCCTGATCGGGATAGATAAATTCCGCGACATTAACGACAGCTTAGGACATCATCAGGCAGATCAATTGCTTATAGCAATAGCACAACGGCTCAATTTAACCTTTCCATCCCCTGCGCGGATTGCACGGATTGGTGGAGATGAGTTTGCGATTTATCTTCCAGAGACTAACCAACAAGACGATTTAAAACTGATTGCAACCAACATTCTCAAGCTGTTTGCGTCCCCTTTCAGTATGCCTAGTGACAATATTGCCGTGAATGTTTCGATTGGCATTGTCTCATTAGAAGAAACGAATATGACCGCATGGCTACGCAACGGCAGCATTGCACTTAGTAATGCGAAAGTTGATCGAACTCGGATCAGTTTATATTCCCCAGAAATGGCGAATGCATCCCGTAAAAGGATGCAAATGGTCACTCAAATAAAATTGGCACTCGACAATCACGAGTTCGTTCCTTTCTATCAACCGATTGTCGATTTACATAGTGGTGAGGTTTTAGGTGCTGAAGCACTGGCCCGCTGGATCTCTCCAGAGCTCGGCTTAATTCCTCCTATGGAGTTTATTCCTATCGCCGAGGAAAGTGGCTTAATCAACGCAATTGGTGAGCAAATTCTCCGCCAAGCCTGCATCGATACCGTGCGTGGCATACAAGAAAACAAATGGCCGGCTAGTTTCCACATGCATGTCAACCTCTCCGTCAATCAGCTCTCACATCCTGATTTCATGTCTCAGCTATACCGCATTCTCGAAAAATCCCAACTTCCACCGTCAAATCTCACGTTGGAAATTACAGAATCGCGTATCGTTGATAATGATCCAGTGATTTTGCACAACATGTTGGAGTTAAAAAAAGCCGGCATCCACATTGCCATTGATGATTTTGGCACAGGTTATAGCTCCCTAGCCTATCTACATAAACTGCCTTTTGACTGCCTAAAAATAGACCGCGAATTCATTGCACAACTCAATACTCAGAATATTGAGAACAGTGTTGTTGCCGCCATCGTTAACATGACCCGAGGATTTAAAGTCGAGCTCGTAGCCGAAGGAGTAGAGACTCAAGAGCAGGTGGATTTACTGACTCAATTAAATTGCCCACATGGTCAGGGCTTTCTATTCAGTAAACCTATCGCCTATCAGGATTGGCCAACAAATCTGGTTAACATGAAGTAAAGTTAAACAAAATATGTCCTTTTCTTGCCTTTCGTTAGCTGACAGCTCATGGATTGGTTTTTATACTTAACGGCAAATACTGATAAGGACAACAATAATGATAACTTCATCGCTCCCTTTAACCGATTTGCATCGTCATCTTGATGGGAATATCCGCACGCAAACCATTTTAGAATTAGGGCAAAAATTTGGGGTTCAATTACCCGCCAACACCATTGAAACCCTCACTCCTTATGTGCAAATTGTCGAAGCTGAACCTTCACTCGTTGCGTTTCTTTCTAAATTGGATTGGGGGGTTGCCGTCTTAGGTGATCTTGAAGCGTGTCGTCGTGTCGCGTATGAAAACGTAGAAGATGCACTGAACGCCCGTATTGACTATGCCGAGCTACGTTTCTCCCCTTATTACATGGCGATGAAACACAGCTTACCTGTTGCAGGAGTGGTAGAAGCCGTTGTCGATGGAGTCCGCGCTGGTGTACGTGATTTTGGTATTCAAGCGAACCTTATTGGCATTATGAGCCGCACCTTTGGTACCGATGCTTGCCAACAAGAACTCGACGCCATCCTAAGCCAAAAAAATCATATTGTGGCGGTCGATCTGGCCGGAGATGAGCTGGGACAACCCGGTGACCGCTTTATCCAACATTTCAAACAAGTCAGAGATGCAGGATTACAGGTTACCGTCCATGCAGGTGAAGCTGCAGGTCCTGAGAGCATGTGGCAAGCCATTAAAGAGCTTGGCGCAACAAGGATTGGCCATGGCGTCAAAGCAATCCATGACCCAAAATTGATGGATTACCTCGCTCAGCATCGTATCGGTATTGAGTCTTGTCTAACGTCCAACCTACAAACCAGCACTGTCGAAAGTCTAGTGACTCACCCACTCAAACGCTTTTTAGAGCATGAGATCTTAGCTTGTATTAACACCGATGATCCTGCCGTTGAAGGGATCGAATTGCCCTATGAGTACGAAGTGGCGGCACCTCAAGCAGGACTCAGTCAACAACAGATCCGCCAAGCACAGATCAATGGCTTGGAATTAGCCTTTCTCTCTGATTCAGATAAAAAAGCTCTCTTAGCCAAAGCAGCTCTGCGTGGCTAAACCTTTTATTACTTACACTTTTACAAGCCGATGCTCAGCCGTCGGCTTTTTCTTATCGCCCAACCGCGAATAGCAACAGAGCCCCATTCGCTTGAGGTTTGAGTCACGATACCGCGTAGAGGTGAAGATAACCAAGGCGTGGCTCCCCCAAAAATCATGCTATCAAGAAGTGGGAAGCTTAGAAGTTGGAGTTTAAGAGAGAGGCGGGGATTGGTATTGGGATTGCCCAAAAAGCAAAAAACCCAGTCGTAAGACTGGGTTTCTCAAATAAGTGGCGGAGCGGACGGGACTCGAACCCGCGACCCCCGGCGTGACAGGCCGGTATTCTAACCAACTGAACTACCGCTCCGCATTGGTTAGCGCTTGGTGCTAAATTAAAAGCCTGGCGATGTTCTACTCTCACATGGGGAAACCCCACACTACCATCGACGCTGTTTCGTTTCACTTCTGAGTTCGGGATGGAATCAGGTGGGTCCAAAACGCTATGGTCGCCAAGCAAAATTTTAAAATCTGGAAAGCTGTTTTCGTTCTCACACACATTCTTATGCGCTTAGCTTATTGAGTCCACTACAAAACCCCTTGGGTGTTGTATGGTTAAGCCTCACGGGCAATTAGTACAGGTTAGCTCAACGCCTCACAACGCTTACACACCCTGCCTATCAACGTTCTAGTCTCGAACAACCCTTTAGGACAGTTAAACTGTCAGGGAAGACTCATCTCAGGGCTCGCTTCCCGCTTAGATGCTTTCAGCGGTTATCGATTCCGAACTTAGCTACCGGGCAATGCGTCTGGCGACACAACCCGAACACCAGAGGTTCGTCCACTCCGGTCCTCTCGTACTAGGAGCAGCCCCCTTCAATCTTCCAACGCCCACGGCAGATAGGGACCGAACTGTCTCACGACGTTCTAAACCCAGCTCGCGTACCACTTTAAATGGCGAACAGCCATACCCTTGGGACCGACTTCAGCCCCAGGATGTGATGAGCCGACATCGAGGTGCCAAACACCGCCGTCGATATGAACTCTTGGGCGGTATCAGCCTGTTATCCCCGGAGTACCTTTTATCCGTTGAGCGATGGCCCTTCCATACAGAACCACCGGATCACTATGACCTGCTTTCGCACCTGCTCGAACCGTCATTCTCGCAGTTAAGCGGGCTTATGCCATTGCACTAACCTCACGATGTCCAACCGTGATTAGCCCACCTTCGTGCTCCTCCGTTACTCTTTGGGAGGAGACCGCCCCAGTCAAACTACCCACCAGGCACTGTCCTCAACCCAGATAATGGGTCTAAGTTAGAACATCAAACATACAAGGGTGGTATTTCAAGGACGGCTCCAACGCAACTGGCGTCACGTCTTCATAGCCTCCCACCTATCCTACACATGTAGGTTCAATGTTCAGTGCCAAGCTGTAGTAAAGGTTCACGGGGTCTTTCCGTCTAGCCGCGGGTACACTGCATCTTCACAGCGATTTCAATTTCACTGAGTCTCGGGTGGAGACAGCGTGGCCATCATTACGCCATTCGTGCAGGTCGGAACTTACCCGACAAGGAATTTCGCTACCTTAGGACCGTTATAGTTACGGCCGCCGTTTACCGGGGCTTCGATCAAGAGCTTCGCTTGCGCTAACCCCATCAATTAACCTTCCGGCACCGGGCAGGCGTCACACCGTATACGTCATCTTGCGATTTTGCACAGTGCTGTGTTTTTAATAAACAGTTGCAGCCACCTGGTATCTGCGACTCTCGTCAGCTCCATCCGCGAGGGACTTCACCATCAAGAGCGTACCTTCTCCCGAAGTTACGGTACCATTTTGCCTAGTTCCTTCACCCGAGTTCTCTCAAGCGCCTTGGTATTCTCTACCCGACCACCTGTGTCGGTTTGGGGTACGATTCCTTACAATCTGAAGCTTAGAGGCTTTTCCTGGAAGCATGGCATCAATGACTTCACACCCGTAGGTGCTCGACGTCGTGTCTCAGCCTTAGAAAGAGCCGGATTTACCTAACTCTTAAGCCTACGCACTTGAACCAGGACAACCGTCGCCTGGCCCACCTAGCCTTCTCCGTCCCCCCATCGCAATTGTAAGAAGTACGGGAATATTAACCCGTTTCCCATCGACTACGCCTTTCGGCCTCGCCTTAGGGGTCGACTCACCCTGCCCCGATTAACGTTGGACAGGAACCCTTGGTCTTCCGGCGGGGAGGTTTTTCACCCCCCTTGTCGTTACTCATGTCAGCATTCGCACTTCTGATACCTCCAGCAAACCTTACGATTCACCTTCAACGGCTTACAGAACGCTCCCCTACCCAATGTCCAAAGGACATTGCCGCAGCTTCGGTGTATTGCTTAGCCCCGTTACATCTTCCGCGCAGGCCGACTCGACTAGTGAGCTATTACGCTTTCTTTAAATGATGGCTGCTTCTAAGCCAACATCCTAGCTGTCTGAGCCTTCCCACATCGTTTCCCACTTAGCAATACTTTGGGACCTTAGCTGGCGGTCTGGGTTGTTTCCCTCTCCACGACGGACGTTAGCACCCGCCGTGTGTCTCCCGGATAGTACTTACTGGTATTCGGAGTTTGCAAAGGGTTGGTAAGTCGGGATGACCCCCTAGCCTTAACAGTGCTCTACCCCCAGTAGTATTCGTCCGAGGCGCTACCTAAATAGCTTTCGGGGAGAACCAGCTATCTCCGAGTTTGATTGGCCTTTCACCCCTAGCCACAAGTCATCCGCTAATTTTTCAACATTAGTCGGTTCGGTCCTCCAGTTGATGTTACTCAACCTTCAACCTGCCCATGGCTAGATCACCCGGTTTCGGGTCTATATCCAGAGACTGAGCGCCCAGTTAAGACTCGCTTTCGCTACGGCTCCCCTATACGGTTAACCTTGCCACTGAATATAAGTCGCTGACCCATTATACAAAAGGTACGCAGTCACACCACGAAGGTGCTCCTACTGCTTGTACGTACACGGTTTCAGGTTCTATTTCACTCCCCTCACAGGGGTTCTTTTCGCCTTTCCCTCACGGTACTGGTTCACTATCGGTCAGTCAGGAGTATTTAGCCTTGGAGGATGGTCCCCCCATATTCAGACAGGATATCACGTGTCCCGCCCTACTCGATTTCACGCTCGATGAAGCGTCGGTTACGGGGCTATCACCCTGTATCGCCAAGCTTTCCAGCTTGTTCACCTACTTCACCGAGTGCTTAAGGGCTAATCCAGGTTCGCTCGCCGCTACTACCGGAATCTCGGTTGATTTCTTCTCCTCGGGGTACTTAGATGTTTCAGTTCCCCCGGTTTGCTCTGTTAACCTATGTATTCAGTTAACAGTAACTGCTTATGCAGTTGGGTTTCCCCATTCGGAAATCGCAGACTCAAACGGCTCTTACTGCCTTATCTGCGCTTATCGCAAGTTAGTACGTCCTTCATCGCCTCTGACTGCCCAGGCATCCACCGTGTACGCTTAGTCACTTAACCATACAACCCGAAGGAGTTTCGGGTTGTTGTTTAAACAACCTAAGTTGTCTCGCGTTTAATTTACATGAGTGCGAGACAGATTTTGCCGGACTCAAATTTGAACAAGACCGAAGTCTTATTCGATACCAAGCACACTTGAATGTGTTGTTGGTGTTTATCTTTCGATAAACATTGAGAACTTTACAAACAACAATAAATTGTTGTTTTGTCAGCTTTCCAAATTGTTAAAGAGCAAAGTATTTCTTATCACTAAGAACCACTTTTTAAGGACTTTCGGCGGCAAAAATCCGAACCACGCAGCTTTTGGTGGTTTGGAAGTTCATTCCAAAAATACTTAAAGAGTGGTGGGCGATACCGGGTTCGAACCAGTGACCCCCTGCTTGTAAGGCAGGTGCTCTCCCAACTGAGCTAATCGCCCACATGTTTTACTTCCTGTGGAGGAAGATAATGGTGGGTCGTGCAGGATTCGAACCTGCGACCAATTGATTAAAAGTCAACTGCTCTACCGACTGAGCTAACGACCCCCTAACTTCGCAACGGAAGTGGTATCCCGTAGGGGAGTCGAACCCCTGTTACCGCCGTGAAAGGGCGGTGTCCTAGGCCTCTAGACGAACGGGACACTAAGATACTCTTCTCTAATCTAAACCGAATCAATCTGTGTGGACACTCATCACGATAATCATCGTGTAAGGAGGTGATCCAGCGCCAGGTTCCCCTAGCGCTACCTTGTTACGACTTCACCCCAGTCATGAACCACAAAGTGGCAAGCGTCCTCCCGAAGGTTAAACTACC
>NZ_CP035686.1:2407500-2485000 GCF_009665255.1 Vibrio metoecus | reverse complement strand
CTGGTTCTCCCCGAAAGCTATTTAGGTAGCGCCTCGGACGAATACTACTGGGGGTAGAGCACTGTTAAGGCTAGGGGGTCATCCCGACTTACCAACCCTTTGCAAACTCCGAATACCAGTAAGTACTATCCGGGAGACACACGGCGGGTGCTAACGTCCGTCGTGGAGAGGGAAACAACCCAGACCGCCAGCTAAGGTCCCAAAGTATTGCTAAGTGGGAAACGATGTGGGAAGGCTCAGACAGCTAGGATGTTGGCTTAGAAGCAGCCATCATTTAAAGAAAGCGTAATAGCTCACTAGTCGAGTCGGCCTGCGCGGAAGATGTAACGGGGCTAAGCAATACACCGAAGCTGCGGCAATGTCCTTTGGACATTGGGTAGGGGAGCGTTCTGTAAGCCGTTGAAGGTGAATCGTAAGGTTTGCTGGAGGTATCAGAAGTGCGAATGCTGACATGAGTAACGACAAGGGGGGTGAAAAACCTCCCCGCCGGAAGACCAAGGGTTCCTGTCCAACGTTAATCGGGGCAGGGTGAGTCGACCCCTAAGGCGAGGCCGAAAGGCGTAGTCGATGGGAAACGGGTTAATATTCCCGTACTTCTTACAATTGCGATGGGGGGACGGAGAAGGCTAGGTGGGCCAGGCGACGGTTGTCCTGGTTCAAGTGCGTAGGCTTAAGAGTTAGGTAAATCCGGCTCTTTCTAAGGCTGAGACACGACGTCGAGCACCTACGGGTGTGAAGTCATTGATGCCATGCTTCCAGGAAAAGCCTCTAAGCTTCAGATTGTAAGGAATCGTACCCCAAACCGACACAGGTGGTCGGGTAGAGAATACCAAGGCGCTTGAGAGAACTCGGGTGAAGGAACTAGGCAAAATGGTACCGTAACTTCGGGAGAAGGTACGCTCTTGATGGTGAAGTCCCTCGCGGATGGAGCTGACGAGAGTCGCAGATACCAGGTGGCTGCAACTGTTTATTAAAAACACAGCACTGTGCAAAATCGCAAGATGACGTATACGGTGTGACGCCTGCCCGGTGCCGGAAGGTTAATTGATGGGGTTAGCGTAAGCGAAGCTCTTGATCGAAGCCCCGGTAAACGGCGGCCGTAACTATAACGGTCCTAAGGTAGCGAAATTCCTTGTCGGGTAAGTTCCGACCTGCACGAATGGCGTAATGATGGCCACGCTGTCTCCACCCGAGACTCAGTGAAATTGAAATCGCTGTGAAGATGCAGTGTACCCGCGGCTAGACGGAAAGACCCCGTGAACCTTTACTACAGCTTGGCACTGAACATTGAACCTACATGTGTAGGATAGGTGGGAGGCTATGAAGACGTGACGCCAGTTGCGTTGGAGCCGTCCTTGAAATACCACCCTTGTATGTTTGATGTTCTAACTTAGACCCGTTATCCGGGTTGAGGACAGTGCCTGGTGGGTAGTTTGACTGGGGCGGTCTCCTCCCAAAGAGTAACGGAGGAGCACGAAGGTGGGCTAATCACGGTTGGACATCGTGAGGTTAGTGCAATGGCATAAGCCCGCTTAACTGCGAGAATGACGGTTCGAGCAGGTGCGAAAGCAGGTCATAGTGATCCGGTGGTTCTGTATGGAAGGGCCATCGCTCAACGGATAAAAGGTACTCCGGGGATAACAGGCTGATACCGCCCAAGAGTTCATATCGACGGCGGTGTTTGGCACCTCGATGTCGGCTCATCACATCCTGGGGCTGAAGTCGGTCCCAAGGGTATGGCTGTTCGCCATTTAAAGTGGTACGCGAGCTGGGTTTAGAACGTCGTGAGACAGTTCGGTCCCTATCTGCCGTGGGCGTTGGAAGATTGAAGGGGGCTGCTCCTAGTACGAGAGGACCGGAGTGGACGAACCTCTGGTGTTCGGGTTGTGTCGCCAGACGCATTGCCCGGTAGCTAAGTTCGGAATCGATAACCGCTGAAAGCATCTAAGCGGGAAGCGAGCCCTGAGATGAGTCTTCCCTGACAGTTTAACTGTCCTAAAGGGTTGTTCGAGACTAGAACGTTGATAGGCAGGGTGTGTAAGCGTTGTGAGGCGTTGAGCTAACCTGTACTAATTGCCCGTGAGGCTTAACCATACAACACCCAAGGGGTTTTGTAGTGGACTCAATAAGCTAAGCGCATAAGAATGTGTGTGAGAACGAAAACAGCTTTCCAGATTTTAAAATTTTGCTTGGCGACCATAGCGTTTTGGACCCACCTGATTCCATCCCGAACTCAGAAGTGAAACGAAACAGCGTCGATGGTAGTGTGGGGTTTCCCCATGTGAGAGTAGAACATCGCTAGGCTTTTAATTTAGCACCAAGCGCTAACCAATGCGGAGCGGTAGTTCAGTTGGTTAGAATACCGGCCTGTCACGCCGGGGGTCGCGGGTTCGAGTCCCGTCCGCTCCGCCACTTATTTGAGAAACCCAGTCTTACGACTGGGTTTTTTGCTTTCTGGGCAATCCCAATCCCACCCTCTCTCTTAAACTCTAACTTCTAAGCTTCCCACTTCTTGATAGCATGATTTTTGGGGGAGCCACGCCTTGGTTATCTTCACCTCTACGCTGTATTGTGACTCAAACCTCAAGCGAATGGGGCTCTGTTGCTATTTGCAGTTGGGCGCGTACCGCGTTTAATACTCTGCGGGCTGCAGGGTGAGAAGTGGATATTCGTGTTGCGGCTCATGCGATTGGGACGTAGGGCGATAAGAAAAAGCCGACGCACTGGGCATCGGCTAAAGGAGATTTTAGAGTCTAGGTTTACAAGATTTGCTTGAGAACGCGATCCGCTTTTAAACGCATGATCCGACGGACTAGACGTTGAACTCGTTCTGGGTACTGCTCCGGTTTCTCTATTTGCTTATAAGTGCAGATGAGTTGGGTATGTTGCAGTATGTTATTAATTTCTGAATCGAATTTCTCGGTCAAGTGATGGTAATCATCACGGATCAAAATGGCATTTTCTAGGTCGAGCTTCCAAGCGCGTGGATTAAGGTTGTTACCTGTGATGAGCATATAACGCTTATCAACCCAGATGCCTTTCAAATGGAAGCTATGATTCTCGTGTTTCCATAAATGAATTGACAATTTACGACTCGCGATATGTGCTTCATTGGCTTTAGCGAAGCGACGCAAATTGAGTTCATATAAATAAGGTAAGCCACCGATGGTTTTGAATGGCTCTTCTGGTGCAATATAAAAATCATTCGCGGTTTTATCGCCAATCACGATATGGACCTGTACTCCACGTCTCAGCGCTTTTTTCACTTCCTTAGCAATGCTAGGTGGAAAGTTGAAGTAAGGCGTGCAGATAAACACTTCATCTTTTGCCGACGCGAGTAGTTGTACTATGGTTTGATTGAGTCGGTTTCTGCGACGACCGAGGCCGACCAAGGGTACAACGCCAACCTGATTATCGGCAATTTTCTGTTTGGTGAACTGATAATTGGCCTGAGCAAGTGCAGCTCGGAATTGGCGAATATCGGATTTGATCTCTTTGGTGGTTGGCTTACTGCCACAAGCTAGGTTGTTGACAGCAGGATGTGCCAGCATTTCTTGCTGGATAAATTTAACCATACTGTCCGCAAGTGCTTGGTTTTCCAAAGTATGGTAGCGATCGAAGCGATAGCGGTCATGGTATTGAAGATAGACATTATTCAGACTAGCGCCGCTGTAAATAACCTGATCATCAATAATGAAGCCTTTAAGATGTAATACTCCGAAAACCTCCCTTCCTCGTACTGGAATGCCGTACACAGGAATACAGTGTTCATGTTGCTGAGCGAAGTCTCGATACATCGCCGCATTACCTTCGGATTCTGCAGCGCCAATCAAGCCGCGTTGGGCGCGATGCCAATCAACACAGATATGAATGTCGAGCCCCGGATTACGTTGCTTGGCTGCGTAAAGCTCGGTGAGGATTTCACGTCCAGCATCGTCATTTTCTAAATAGAGTGCAACGAGGTAGATACGTTTGCGCGCCTGACGAATCGATTCCACCAAATGAGTTCGAAATTCCGCAGCAGAGAGCAATACGCCGAACTTGTCAGGATCTTGCGCAATCGCTGGTAGTTGTTCGATAGGGTTTCTTCGAGCAATCATTGGGATGCATTACCTTGTTGTGTGCAAAATTGCGAGCAGTGGATATTACCAAAACTGGTTAAGAAAAGGCTAGAAATGGCGACCATTCTTGACATTACTTCGATTGATATTGCATCGGAATGAGATCCTTGCCTGTTCTTGAGTAACGCTCGTAGAGAATATTCAGTTCAGCGGGAAGATCTAGGGGCTGGATGCGAACAAAATCTGCTTGCTGGTAGAAATGCTCAAGATGTGTATAGGCAAAGCAGTATGTGCCATGGTTCAGTTGTTCTTTGCGGCAATAATGAAGCAGCTGTTTACCAATGCCAGTTTGTCTAAGGTTCGCTTTCACCGCCATTCCAGTGAGTAAGCGGTATGAGCCAACCATACGAAAGCGTACTACGGCGACAATTTCCGAGTTTTCCAATGCCACAATGATCGACTCATCGCTTTTGGGTTTCGTCCCCGGATAATGCATTTTGTAAAATCGCTTTATAAGCGGGAGTTTGATGGGATCAAATTGCTGAAACTCTAACATTGGTCTTTCGTGCTTATGGTTTATCTAAGGTAGAATGTGGGCAGTTTAAGTTATCCTAAGACGACCATGCAAATTCAACTCGGGGCCAGCCTCAAACCCTATCACACCTTTGGTATTGAACAATCTGCTGCGCAATTGGTTGTGGCAGAGTCGATTGATGATCTAAAAAACCTTTACGGTTCAGTGCAATGGGCAAACGTGCCTAAGTTAATGATTGGTAAAGGCAGTAATATGTTGTTTACCTGCCCGTATTCAGGCGTTGTGATACTCAATCGACTATATGGAATCGAGCATCAACAAGATGATGTCTATCACTGGCTCCATGTATCGGGAGGGGAAGATTGGCCTTCACTTGTAGCTTGGTGCGTTGAGCAAGGTATCGGTGGGCTTGAAAATCTAGCCCTCATCCCTGGTTGTGCAGGTTCGGCTCCAATCCAAAATATCGGTGCGTATGGCATTGAGTTTAAGGATGTCTGCCATTACGTGGATTACTTATGTCTGGAAACTGGCGAAGTGAAACGTTTGACGGTGGAAGAATGTCAGTTCGGTTATCGTGATTCGATCTTTAAACACCAGCTCTATGAGAAAGCAGTGGTGATTGCGGTTGGACTGAAATTAGCCAAGGCTTGGGTGCCGAGTATTCATTACGGGCCGTTAAAAGATCTTCCTTCGACTTGTACGGCACATGATGTCTATCAGCGTGTTTGTGCGACACGAATGGAGAAGTTACCCGACCCTAATGTTATGGGGAATGCGGGAAGCTTCTTCAAAAATCCAGTGATCAGTGAGCTTGAATTTGCTCGCTTACACGCATTGCACCCCGATATTGTCGCTTATCCAACGGAACATGGTGTGAAAATCGCAGCGGGGTGGTTAATTGATCACGCGGGATTAAAAGGCCACCAAATCGGTGGGGCGAAAGTGCACCCGAAACAAGCTTTGGTGATTGTGAATACAGGTGCCGCTTGCGCGCAAGATATTTTACAACTGGCAGCCTACGTGAAACAGCAAGTGTTCGAATGTTATGGTATTGAACTGGAACATGAAGTGCGTTTTATGGGGAAAAGTGAGGAAACCAATCTAAGCGAATGGATGAGTGAACAACGATGAAAGAGCACAGTGCCAAATTAACCATACTTAAACAACTATCAGATGGTGAATTTCACTCTGGTGAAGTTCTGGGCTCTCAATTAGGGATCTCGCGCGCAGCGATCAGTAAGCACATTCAAGGCATTCGTGAGTGGGGTGTCGATGTGTTTCGGGTACAAGGTAAAGGCTACCAACTGGCACAACCTATGATGTTGCTTGATCAGTCGGTTATTCAATCGCAAGTCACAAACCCTGTTGAGTTGCACCCAATTATTGGCTCGACCAACCAATATTTACTTGATCATGTAGACACTCTGTCATCCGGAACCGTTTGTTTAGCCGAATATCAAGCCAGTGGACGTGGTCGGCGCGGCCGACATTGGGTATCTCCTTTTGGTGCCAACCTTTACCTCTCCATGTATTGGCGTTTAGATGCAGGTATGGCAGCGGCGATGGGGCTGAGTTTGGTGGTTGGGGTCGCCATTGTTGAGGCGTTGGAAGCCATAGGTGTGAATGGCGTTAAGCTCAAATGGCCGAATGATCTCTATTATCAAGACAAAAAGCTGGCGGGCATCTTAGTGGAAATGTCAGGTCAAGCGGGTGCTGCGGCGCATTTAGTGATCGGGATGGGGATCAATCTTGCGATGCGTGATAACGAAGGCAATATTGATCAACCATGGGTAAGTCTTGCGGAAGTTACGGGGCAAAGTCGAATTGATCGTAATGCGTTAGCCACCAATCTCATTACTGCTTTAGATCGCACCCTACGCCAATATGAAGTTTCGGGAATGCAGAATTTTGTCGAGCGTTGGAATCGTTGGGATAACTTTATTGGTCGACCCGTTAAACTTTTGATGGGAGCAAATGAAGTTCGAGGGATTGAACGTGGGATCGATGAGCACGGTGGCGTATTATTAGAAACCGTTGACGGCTTGAAAAGCTTTATTGGTGGTGAAATATCACTACGTAAAAATGACTAAAACAAAAAAGAGGCGAAAGCCTCTTTTTTTATCACAATCGAGTAGCCTGTAATGCTTATTTACGTAGGAGCACTTCTTCCACACTATGATTAAGTCCTTTACGTAGAATCAGGTGTGCGCGTCCTTTGGTAGGAAGGATATTTTCAACCAGATTTTTACCATTGATGGTTTCCCATATCGAACGAGCTTTTTGTTCTGCTTGCGCTTCAGTGAGGGCAGTATAGTGACTGAAGTATGACCCCGGCTTTTTAAACGCACCTTGGCGAAATTTCATAAACCGTTCAACATACCATTTCTCGATCTGGTCACTGTCCGCATCGACATAAATCGAAAAGTCGAGGAAATCAGAAATAAATACACGGTGTGGATCGTGAGGGTAGTCCATACCACTTTGCAGTACATTTAAGCCTTCAATGATCAGCACATCCGGGCGATCAACTACTTTCTGCTCATCAGTAATATCGTAAGTTAGATGTGAGTACACGGGAGCGAGCACATTCGGCTGTCCTGCTTTGACCTCCGAAACAAACTCAACTAATCGGCGAATATCATAAGATTCAGGAAAGCCTTTCTTATGCATGATCCCGCGTTTCGTGAGTATTTTATTTGGATACAGAAAACCATCGGTAGTAATCAGTTCAACTTTCGGATGATTCTCCCAACGTGACAAGAGGGCTTTCAGCAAGCGAGCCGTTGTGCTTTTACCGACCGCAACGCTGCCCGCAATGCCAATGACAAACGGTGGAGCCGATTCCGTATTCCCTAAAAACTGATGTAATACACCATTGCGACTCTGACGAGCAGCCACATACAGATTGAGCAGGCGAGCAAGAGGAAGATAAATTTCCACCGCTTCGGTCATGGTCAAATGATCATTGATCCCTTGTAACTCTTTAAGATCGCTTTCAGAGAGCGTCATGGGCACAGAATTACGTAATTCAGCCCATTGTTGGCGATCAAAGGTTAGGTAGGGACTCATCATCGGCTCAATCATGCGGTTAATAATAAGGAAAGCGAAAATACAATAAGCTAAAGATAAAACAAAATAGAATGATGCGAGAATTAGCGATTGCGCGGCAATTTGGCTGAAAAAACATCGATTAAATCAAATGCTCTGAAAAGTGACATTTTTTTCGATATAAGGGTTGCAACCCCCAAGATCATTCACTAGAATGCGCACCACTTATGCCGACTTAGCTCAGTAGGTAGAGCAACTGACTTGTAATCAGTAGGTCACCAGTTCGATTCCGGTAGTCGGCACCATTTTCTCCACTAGCAGTGAAAATGGTCTAAAAATTTGGAGGGGTTCCCGAGTGGCCAAAGGGAGCAGACTGTAAATCTGCCGGCTCCGCCTTCGATGGTTCGAATCCGTCCCCCTCCACCATATTCTTAAGGAAATAGCTCTCAGAGTTACGTGTGCGGGCATCGTATAATGGCTATTACCTCAGCCTTCCAAGCTGATGATGCGGGTTCGATTCCCGCTGCCCGCTCCACTCATTTTAGAGTGCTGATATAGCTCAGATGGTAGAGCGCATCCTTGGTAAGGATGAGGTCGGCAGTTCGATTCTGCCTATCAGCACCAGCTCTAATCACTCTAAGCAACATTTTCCTTTTGATATATACTTTACTACCGATATTTTTTGGTTGCGTGGTCATCTCAAAAGCCACCTAAATCCGTACCTAGAGGGACAACTCATGTCTAAAGAGAAATTTGAACGTACGAAACCGCACGTAAACGTTGGTACTATCGGCCACGTTGACCACGGTAAAACAACTCTAACCGCAGCTATCTGTACTGTACTTGCAAAAGTATACGGCGGTAAAGCTCGTGACTTCGCGTCAATCGACAACGCACCAGAAGAGCGTGAGCGTGGTATTACAATCAATACTTCTCACGTAGAGTACGATACTCCAAACCGTCACTACGCACACGTAGACTGTCCAGGACACGCGGATTATGTTAAGAACATGATCACTGGTGCTGCACAGATGGACGGCGGTATCCTAGTTGTTGCTGCAACAGATGGTCCAATGCCACAAACTCGTGAGCACATCCTGCTAGGTCGCCAAGTAGGTATTCCTTACATCATCGTATTCATGAACAAATGTGACATGGTTGACGATGAAGAGCTTCTAGAGCTGGTTGAAATGGAAGTTCGTGAGCTGCTGTCTGAGTACGATTTCCCAGGTGATGACCTGCCAGTAATCCAAGGTTCAGCACTAGGCGCGCTAAACGGCGAAGCACAGTGGGAAGCGAAGATTGTTGAACTAGCAGAAGCACTAGATTCATACATTCCAGAGCCAGAGCGTGCAGTAGACATGGCATTCCTGATGCCAATCGAAGACGTATTCTCAATCCAAGGTCGTGGTACAGTAGTAACTGGCCGTATCGAGCGCGGCATCCTGAAAGTGGGTGACGAAGTTGCGATCGTTGGTATCAAAGACACAGTAAAAACTACCTGTACAGGTGTAGAAATGTTCCGTAAGCTGCTTGACGAAGGTCGTGCAGGTGAGAACGTTGGTGCACTGCTACGTGGTACTAAGCGTGAAGAAGTAGAGCGTGGTCAAGTACTGGCGAAGCCAGGTTCAATCACTCCACACACTAAGTTCGAATCAGAAGTATACGTACTGTCAAAAGACGAAGGTGGCCGTCATACTCCATTCTTCAAAGGTTACCGTCCACAGTTCTACTTCCGTACAACTGACGTAACAGGCAGCATCGAGCTTCCAGAAGGCGTAGAAATGGTAATGCCAGGCGACAACATCAAGATGGTTGTAGACCTGATTGCGCCAATCGCGATGGACGAAGGTCTACGCTTCGCTATCCGTGAAGGTGGCCGTACTGTAGGTGCTGGTGTTGTAGCTAAGATCATCGCTTAATTATTTGACTAAGCACTACTAAAAAGGGCATCATTTGATGCCCTTTTTCTGCGCTGCGCACTAATGTGTCGATTTCTTGATCAAACGCAGCCAAGATTTTGGGCTGAGAGAGTATTTTCTCGCTCTTTAGTATGGAATCAGCGCATTGCGTTGACCGAATGGATTTGCCCTGCAACAGCGGGGTCGTTGTCGTCTAGAAGTCAGATTTGTGACAGGTTGGTTTATGAAAGCAAACAACGCTGAAGCTCCTGATAGCTCAAATGCAGCAGACATTCTGAAGTGGGTAGCCACTTTTGTTCTGCTGGTTGCCGCTGTTGTGGGTAATTACCTGTATGGTGAACTGTCTGTGGTGGCTCGCGCCGCAGGTGTAATTGTGTTGATTGCTGCGGCACTTGGTGTTGCTGCGACAACAACAAAAGGCAAAGAAGCGATCGTTTTTGCACGCGAATCTCGTATGGAAGTTCGTAAAGTGGTTTGGCCTACCCGCCAAGAAACCATGCAAACTACATTGATCGTTTTAGCAGTAAGTATTGTAATGGCTCTGGCGCTTTGGGGTATTGACGGCATTATGGTTCGTCTAGTGGCCTTTGCGACCGGAGTATAGTAGAGGGTTTAATACATGAGTGAAGCTCCCAAAAAACGCTGGTATGTAGTTCAAGCCTTCTCGGGATTTGAAGGACGTGTTGCTCAGTCACTTCGTGAACATATCAAAATGCATGGTATGGAAGAGCTGTTTGGTGAAGTGTTAGTACCAACAGAAGAAGTGGTAGAAATGCGCGCTGGCCAACGCCGCAAAAGCGAACGTAAATTCTTCCCTGGTTATGTGCTAGTGCAGATGATCATGAACGATGAATCTTGGCACTTGGTACGTAGCGTACCTCGCGTGATGGGATTCATCGGTGGTACATCGGATCGCCCTGCGCCTATCACGGATAAAGAAGCGGATGCGATTCTCAACCGTCTTGAAAAAGCTAGCGAAGCGCCGCGTCCGAAAACGATGTTTGAAGCTGGTGAAGTCGTACGTGTTAACGATGGTCCATTTGCTGACTTCAACGGTACCGTTGAAGAAGTGGATTACGAGAAAAGCCGCTTGAAAGTGTCGGTTTCGATCTTTGGTCGCGCAACACCTGTTGAACTCGAATTTGGTCAAGTTGAAAAGCTTGATTAAAAAAGCATCTCTTTAGGCTTGTCTGGGGCGTGGATTATGACTATAATTTCGCGCCTTTTTACAGGTTCTTTATGAAACTCGGGGAGCTGATCAATCGATTAGCGTTTGCACCCATAATTTAGGAAATATCATGGCTAAGAAAGTTGAAGCTTATGTAAAGCTGCAAGTTGCAGCTGGCATGGCAAACCCAAGTCCACCAGTAGGTCCAGCTCTGGGTCAACGTGGTGTTAACATCATGGAATTCTGTAAAGCGTTCAACGCACGTACAGAATCTCTAGAGAAAGGTCTGCCAACTCCAGTAGTTATTACTGTATACAGCGACCGTTCTTTCACGTTCGAAATCAAGACTCCACCAGCAGCAGTTCTTCTGAAGAAAGCAGCGGGCATCAAGTCTGGTTCTGCACGTCCTAACACTGCTAAAGTGGGCACAATCACTGACGCTCAAATCCAAGAAATCGCTGCAACTAAAGCAGCTGATATGACTGGTGCTGATATCGAAGCGATGAAGCGTTCTATCGCAGGTACTGCTCGCTCAATGGGCCTAGTGGTTGAGGGTTAATACAATGGCAAAACTAACTAAGCGTATGCGTACTATCCGCGCAAAAGTGGATGTAACTAAAGAGTACGACATCAACGAAGCAGTTGCTCTGCTGAAAGAGCTGGCAACAGCGAAGTTCGTTGAATCAGTTGACGTTGCTGTTAACCTGGGTATCGATGCTCGTAAATCTGACCAAAACGTTCGTGGCGCGACTGTGCTGCCACACGGTACTGGCCGTGACATCCGCGTAGCGGTATTCACTCAAGGTGCTAACGCTGAAGCGGCTAAAGCTGCTGGTGCGGAACTGGTTGGTATGGAAGATCTGGCTGACCAAGTTAAGAAAGGCGAAATGAACTTCGACGTAGTTATCGCATCTCCAGATGCAATGCGCGTTGTTGGTCAACTAGGTACTATCCTAGGCCCACGTGGTCTGATGCCAAACCCGAAAGTTGGTACTGTAACTCCTAACGTTGCTGAAGCGGTTAAGAACGCGAAAGCAGGTCAGGTTCGTTACCGTAACGACAAGAACGGTATCATCCATACCACTATTGGTAAGGTATCGTTCGAAACTGAACAACTGAAAGAGAACTTAGAAGCTCTGTTGGTTGCTCTGAAAAAAGCAAAACCATCTTCTGCGAAAGGCGTTTTCGTGAAGAAGGTAAGCATCTCTACTACTATGGGTGCTGGCGTTGCTGTCGATCAGAATACTCTGAGCGCACAAGTTTAATGCATTTGCTTAGGCGCAGAATTTGTGTATAATTCCGCGCCTAATATTTGTGGTTGGGGCTGACTTTTACCCTCGTGGTGAAAAACAGTCTCCGTCCAAGACCGTAGGCGTTATCCTCGGATAACTTAATAAAACCTACGTAGATGGTGCCCGAACTGACAGAAAGATTTACTTTTTAAGTTACCTTTCTTCTGGGACTGCACCAAAAAAGCTCTCACTGTTGTTGATAATAGTGAGCGGTGTAACGACAACCAGGAGTTAATCCAAGATGGCTTTAAATCTTCAAGACAAAAAAGCAATTGTTGCTGAAGTCAACGAAGCGGCCAGTGGTGCACTTTCTGCAGTTGTTGCTGACTCTCGTGGTGTTCAAGTTGCTGCGATGACTAATCTGCGTAAACAAGCTCGTGAAGCGGGCGTTTACCTGAAAGTTGTTCGTAACACACTGGCACGTCGCGCAGTAGAAGGCACAGCTTACGAATGTCTAAAAGACGTATTCGTAGGTCCTACTTTGATCGGCTTCTCTAACGAGCACCCAGGTGCTGCAGCGCGTCTTTTTAAAGACTTCGCTAAAGAGAACAAAGCATTTGAAATCAAAGCAGCTGCATTTGAAGGCGTACTGACTGACCCTGAAGTACTAGCGACACTACCAACTTACGACGAAGCGATTGCACGCCTGATGATGTGCATGAAAGAAGCTTCTGCTGGCAAGCTGGTTCGTACAATCGCTGCTGTCCGCGATCAAAAAGAAGCTGCATAAGCAAAATCGCTTTTGCTTTTTACTGGTTGCTAAATAAACTTATTGTTGACTTAAAAGAGAATTGTTATGTCTATTACTAACGAGCAAATCCTAGACGCTATTGCAGAAATGTCTGTAATGCAAGTTGTTGAACTGATCTCTGCTATGGAAGAGAAGTTCGGTGTTTCTGCTGCAGCTGCAGTTGTAGCTGGTCCAGCTGCTGGCGGCGCTGCTGCTGAAGAGCAAACTGAATTCAACGTAGTTCTGTCTGCTGCAGGCGCGAACAAAGTTGCTGTTATCAAAGCAGTACGTGGCGCAACTGGCCTAGGTCTGAAAGAAGCTAAAGCTCTTGTAGACGGCGCTCCAGCAACTGTTAAAGAAGCTGTATCTAAAGAAGAAGCAGAAGCACTGAAGAAAGAGCTTGAAGAAGCTGGTGCAACTGTTGAAGTTAAGTAATTCTTACTTAATTTCTTAGCCGAGAGGCTAATGGCTGGTGGTTTAATAACCACCGGCCTTTTTGCGCTGTAGGGTATGGGCGAATTTTCCCGCTGTTTAAGCGTTCCATATTCATGCAAATGAGTTCATTTCAACGCAATGAATTCACACTACAGTAAACAGCGATTAGTCACTGTCCTCACCCTTTTTAACCTGAAAGGCGGACAGTTTGGGTCACTTATCAGCGAGCTGAGGAACCCCATGGTTTACTCTTATACCGAGAAAAAGCGCATCCGTAAGGACTTTGGTACTCGTCCACAAGTGTTGGACATTCCATACCTGCTATCGATCCAGCTCGATTCGTTCGAAAAGTTCATCGAACAGGATCCTGAAGGACAATACGGTCTTGAAGCCGCTTTTCGTTCTGTATTTCCAATTCAGAGCTATAACGGCAATTCAGAGCTGCAATACGTTAGCTACCGTCTTGGTGAGCCAGTTTTTGACGTTAAAGAATGTCAAATCCGTGGTGTAACTTATTCAAAACCGCTACGCGTTAAACTACGCCTAGTGATCTTTGATAAAGACGCGCCAGCAGGTACTGTCAAAGATATTAAAGAACAAGAAGTCTACATGGGCGAAATTCCGCTCATGACAGAAAATGGTACCTTCGTAATCAATGGTACCGAAAGGGTTATCGTATCCCAGCTGCACCGAAGCCCAGGCGTGTTCTTCGACAGCGATAAGGGTAAGACCCATTCTTCAGGTAAAGTTCTGTATAACGCACGTATCATTCCGTACCGTGGTTCATGGCTCGATTTTGAGTTCGATCCAAAAGACAACCTGTACGTACGTATTGACCGTCGTCGTAAGCTGCCTGCATCGATCATCCTGCGTGCACTAGGTAAAACTAGCGCCGAGATCCTGGACATCTTCTTCGAAAAAGTGAATTTCGAAGTGAAAGATCAAACTCTAATGATGGAGTTGGTTCCAGAGCGTCTGCGTGGTGAAACTGCGACCTTCGATATCGAAGCGGATGGTAAGGTTTACGTAGAGAAAGGCCGTCGTGTGACTGCACGTCACATCCGTCAGCTTGAAAAAGATGGCGTGAACTTCATCGAAGTTCCGGTTGAGTACATCGTAGGTAAAGTATCTGCGAAAGATTACGTGAACGAAGCGACTGGCGAACTGATCATTACCGCTAACCAGGAAATCAGCCTGGAAGCGCTGGCTAACCTGTCTCAAGCCGGTTACAAGAAGCTAGAAGTTCTGTTTACCAATGATCTGGACCACGGTCCGTTCATGTCAGAAACCCTGCGTGTTGATAGCACCACCGATCGCATCTCTGCACTGGTAGAAATCTACCGCATGATGCGCCCTGGTGAACCGCCAACGAAAGAAGCAGCAGAAGCGCTGTTTGAAAGCCTGTTCTTCTCTGCAGAGCGTTATGATCTGTCGACTGTTGGCCGTATGAAGTTCAACAGCTCAATCGGTCGTGAAGATGCAGATGAACAAGGCACGCTGGATCAAGTAGACATCATCGAAGTGATGAAAAAGCTGATCTCGATTCGTAACGGTAAAGGCGAAGTGGACGATATCGACCACCTTGGCAACCGTCGTATCCGTAGTGTCGGCGAAATGGCAGAAAACCAATTCCGTGTAGGTCTAGTACGTGTTGAACGCGCTGTGAAAGAACGCCTGAGCTTGGGCGATCTAGACAACGTGATGCCACAAGACTTGATCAACGCGAAACCGATTTCTGCTGCTGTAAAAGAATTCTTTGGTTCTTCTCAGCTGTCTCAGTTTATGGACCAGAACAACCCGTTGTCAGAAGTGACGCATAAGCGTCGTATTTCTGCATTGGGCCCTGGCGGTCTGACTCGTGAGCGTGCTGGCTTCGAAGTACGTGACGTACACGTAACGCACTACGGTCGTCTATGTCCTATCGAAACACCTGAAGGTCCAAACATCGGTTTGATCAACTCGCTCTCTGCGTTTGCACGCTGCAACGAGTACGGTTTCCTAGAAACTCCTTACCGTCGCGTAGTGAACGGCGTTGTCACTGACGAAGTTGATTACTTGTCTGCGATTGAAGAGGGTCAATTCGTTATCGCTCAGGCGAACGCGAAACTGACTGAAGAAGGTGGTTTTGCCGATGAACTCGTTACTGCACGTCAAAAAGGCGAGTCAGGTCTTCACCCACGTGAACACGTTGACTACATGGACGTTGCGACTAACCAAGTGGTATCGATCGCGGCATCGCTGATCCCGTTCCTAGAACACGACGATGCTAACCGTGCCTTGATGGGTGCGAACATGCAACGTCAGGCGGTTCCAACTCTGCGTTCAGAGAAACCACTGGTAGGTACTGGTATCGAGCGTAACGTAGCGGTTGACTCTGGTGTAACTGCGGTTGCGAAACGCGGCGGTATGATCCAGTCAGTTGACGCTTCACGAATCGTAGTCAAAGTGAACGAAGAAGAGTTGATCCCAGGCGAAGCGGGTATCGACATCTACAACCTGACTAAGTACACCCGTTCGAACCAAAACACGTGTATCAACCAGCGTCCATGTGTGATGCCGGGTGAACCTGTGGCGCGTGGCGATGTGTTGGCAGACGGTCCATCAACTGATCTTGGTGAACTGGCGCTTGGCCAAAACATGCGTATCGCATTCATGCCTTGGAACGGTTACAACTTCGAAGACTCGATCTTAGTTTCTGAGCGTGTAGTTCAAGATGACCGCTTTACCACTATCCACATCCAAGAACTTTCTTGTGTGGCGCGTGATACTAAGCTGGGCGCAGAAGAGATCACGGCTGATATCCCTAACGTGGGTGAAGCGGCTCTGTCTAAGCTTGACGAATCTGGCATCGTGTACATCGGTGCAGAAGTGAAAGGCGGCGACATTCTGGTTGGTAAAGTGACACCAAAAGGTGAAACTCAGCTGACTCCAGAAGAGAAACTGCTGCGTGCGATCTTTGGTGAGAAAGCCTCAGACGTTAAAGATACGTCTCTGCGTGTACCAAACTCAGTAGCAGGTACGGTTATCGACGTTCAAGTCTTTACTCGCGATGGCGTAGAAAAAGACAAGCGTGCGCTTGAAATCGAACAGATGCAGCTGAAAGAAGCGAAGAAAGACCTGACTGAAGAGTTCCAAATTCTGGAAGGCGGTCTTCTGGCGCGTGTTCGCTCTGTTCTGCTAGCCGGTGGTTACACTGAAGCGAAACTGGGTTCAATCGAACGTAAGAAATGGTTAGAGCAGACGCTAGAAAACGACGAACTGCAAACTCAGCTGGAACAGCTGGCAGAGCAGTACGACGAGCTGAAAGCAGACTTCGATAAGAAGTTTGAAGCTAAGCGTCGCAAGATCACCCAAGGTGATGATCTGGCTCCTGGCGTACTGAAGATTGTTAAAGTTTACCTAGCAGTGAAACGTCGCATCCAACCGGGTGATAAGATGGCGGGTCGTCACGGTAACAAGGGTGTTATCTCTAAGATCAACCCTGTTGAAGACATGCCATACGATGAAAACGGTCAACCGGTTGACATCGTACTGAACCCTCTGGGCGTACCATCACGTATGAACATCGGTCAGATCCTAGAAGTTCACTTAGGTCTGGCGGCGAAAGGTATCGGTGACAAGATCAACCAAATGATCAAGGAACAACAAGAGCTAGCGAAGCTGCGTGAGTTCCTGCAGAAGGTTTATGATCTGGGCGATACTCGTCAACGTGTTGATATCTCAGCATTAAGTGATGAAGACGTTCGTACACTGGCACAAAACCTGCGTGCAGGTCTACCAGTGGCGACGCCAGTATTCGATGGTGCACCTGAATCGTCTATCAAAGCCATGCTGGAACTGGCGGATCTGCCAGCTTCAGGTCAGTTGACTCTGTTCGATGGCCGCACGGGTGACGCATTTGAGCGTCCAGTTACCGTGGGTTACATGTACATGCTGAAACTGAACCACTTGGTTGACGACAAGATGCATGCTCGTTCTACAGGCTCTTACAGTCTGGTTACTCAGCAACCTCTGGGTGGTAAAGCTCAGTTCGGTGGTCAGCGCTTCGGTGAGATGGAAGTGTGGGCACTGGAAGCATACGGTGCTGCGTATACCCTGCAAGAGATGTTGACCGTGAAATCGGACGACGTGAACGGCCGTACTAAGATGTATAAGAACATCGTAGATGGCAATCACGCGATGGAACCTGGTATGCCAGAATCGTTCAACGTACTGTTGAAAGAGATTCGCTCGCTGGGTATCAACATCGAGCTAGAAGACGAATAATAAACCCTAAGGTTTCCCCGCAAGGGGAAGCCTACCGGTTTTCGGTAGGAAGGTGCTCGTTGCTAATCGCAGCGAGTTCCTTTTAACTCCTTACAGGAGCTGAATGTGAAAGACTTATTAAACTTTCTAAAAGCACAGCATAAGACTGAAGAATTTGACGCGATCAAAATCGGTCTGGCTTCACCAGACATGATCCGTTCATGGTCTTTTGGTGAAGTGAAAAAACCTGAAACCATCAACTATCGTACGTTCAAGCCTGAGCGTGATGGTCTGTTCTGTGCGCGTATTTTTGGCCCGGTAAAAGACTACGAATGTCTTTGTGGCAAATATAAGCGTCTGAAACACCGTGGCGTGATTTGTGAGAAGTGTGGCGTTGAAGTCACTCAAACTAAAGTTCGTCGTGACCGTATGGGCCACATCGAGCTAGCTTCTCCAGTTGCACACATCTGGTTCCTGAAGTCTCTGCCATCTCGTATCGGTCTGCTGATGGACATGCCTCTGCGTGACATCGAGCGCGTACTGTACTTTGAAATGTACGTAGTGACTGAGCCAGGCATGACTGACCTTGAACGTGGTCAAATGCTGACTGAGGAAGAGTACCTCGACCGTTTGGAAGAGTGGGGCGACGAGTTCACCGCGAAAATGGGTGCAGAAGCGATCAAAGATCTGCTGTCATCTATGGATCTGCAAGCAGAAGCTGAGCAGATGCGTGAAGAGCTGGACACCACTAACTCTGAAACCAAACGTAAGAAGCTGACTAAGCGTCTGAAGCTGGTTGAAGCGTTCGTTGCATCAGGTAACAAGCCTGAATGGATGATCCTGACTGTATTGCCAGTTCTGCCGCCTGATCTACGTCCACTGGTTCCACTGGATGGCGGTCGTTTTGCAACGTCAGATCTGAACGATCTGTACCGTCGCGTAATCAACCGTAACAACCGTTTGAAGCGTCTGCTTGAACTGGCTGCACCAGACATCATCGTACGTAACGAAAAACGTATGCTGCAAGAGTCTGTGGATGCACTGCTGGATAACGGCCGTCGTGGTCGTGCGATCACTGGCTCGAACAAGCGTCCTCTGAAGTCTCTGGCTGACATGATCAAAGGTAAACAAGGTCGTTTCCGTCAGAACTTGCTGGGTAAACGTGTTGACTACTCAGGCCGTTCGGTTATCACCGTAGGTCCATACCTGCGTCTGCACCAATGTGGTCTGCCGAAGAAAATGGCTCTTGAGCTGTTTAAACCATTCATCTACAGCAAGCTGGAAACTCGTGGCCTAGCAACGACGATCAAAGCCGCTAAGAAAATGGTTGAGCGCGAAGAAGCGGTGGTATGGGATATCTTGGATGAAGTGATCCGTGAACACCCAGTACTGCTGAACCGTGCACCAACACTTCACCGTTTGGGTATCCAAGCGTTTGAACCCGTTCTAATCGAAGGTAAAGCGATCCAGCTGCACCCACTGGTGTGTGCGGCGTATAACGCGGACTTCGACGGTGACCAAATGGCGGTACACGTTCCTCTGACGCTTGAAGCTCAGTTGGAAGCTCGTACCCTGATGATGTCAACCAACAACATTCTGTCGCCAGCGTCAGGTGATCCAATCATCGTACCGTCTCAGGACGTGGTACTGGGTCTGTACTACATGACCCGTGAAAAGATCAACGCGAAAGGCGAAGGTATGTACCTGACTGGCCCAACTGAGGCTGAGAAGGCATACCGTACTAAGACTGCTGAGCTGCACGCTCGCGTAAAAGTACGTATTACCGAAACCATCAAGCATGAAAACGGTAAGTTGACGACTGAAACCAAGATGATTGACACGACCGTTGGCCGTGCCATGTTGTGGCAAATCGTACCGAAAGGTCTGCCATACAGCTTGGTGAACCAGAAGCTAGGTAAGAAGCAAATTTCTAACCTGCTCAACGAGGCGTACCGTAAGCTAGGTCTAAAAGACACCGTTGTTTTCGCTGACCAAATCATGTACACCGGTTTCGCATACGCGGCACTGTCAGGTGTATCGGTTGGTATCGACGATATGGTAGTACCGGCGGCTAAGTACACTGAAATTGCTGAAGCGGAAGAAGAAGTACGCGAAATTCAAGAGCAGTTCCAGTCTGGTCTGGTTACCGCTGGCGAACGCTACAACAAAGTGATCGATATTTGGGCCTCAACCAACGATCGCGTAGCGAAAGCGATGATGGAAAACCTCTCTTCTGAGCAGGTGATCAACCGTCAAGGCGAACAAGAAAAACAAGAGTCGTTCAACAGCATCTATATGATGGCCGACTCAGGTGCTCGTGGTTCTGCTGCTCAGATCCGTCAGTTGGCGGGTATGCGTGGTCTGATGGCGCGTCCAGATGGCTCGATCATCGAAACGCCAATCACGGCAAACTTTAAAGAAGGTCTAAACGTTCTTCAGTACTTTATCTCAACGCACGGTGCTCGTAAGGGTCTGGCGGATACGGCACTGAAAACGGCGAACTCCGGTTACCTGACTCGTCGTCTGGTAGACGTTGCGCAAGACGTTGTAGTTACTGAACACGACTGTGGCACCTTAGAAGGCGTGGTGATGACACCACACATCGAAGGTGGTGACGTTAAAGTTGCTCTGACTGAACTGGCTCTGGGCCGTGTGGTTGCGGAAGATATCCTCAAACCAGGTACAGACGAAGTGCTGATCCCACGTAATACGCTGCTTGATGAGAAGTGGTGTAAGGTGATCAACGATAACTCAGTTGACCAAATCCAAGTACGTTCAGTGGTAACTTGTGATTCTGACTTCGGTTGTTGTGCACAGTGTTACGGTCGTGACCTGGCACGCGGTCACTTGGTGAACCAAGGTGAAGCGGTCGGTGTTATCGCGGCACAGTCAATCGGTGAGCCGGGTACACAGCTGACGATGCGTACGTTCCACATCGGTGGTGCGGCATCAACAGCAGCAGCAGAAAACAGCATCCAAGCGAAAAACAACGGTTCTGTGAAACTGCATAACGCGAAGTTCGTAATCAACAAAGATGGCAAGCTCATTATCACGTCTCGTGCTTCTGAGCTGACCATCATTGACGAGTTTGGTCGTACCAAAGAGAAACACAAACTGCCATACGGCTCTATGCTGAGTAAAGCCGATAGCGATGCAGTTGCAGCGGGTGAAACTGTTGCAAACTGGGAAGCGCACACCATGCCAATCATCACTGAAGTGGCAGGTCGCGTACAGTTTGTGGATATGATCGATGGCGTAACCGTTTCTCGTCAAACGGACGATCTGACTGGTCTGTCTTCAAGTGAAGTGACTGAGGCCGCAGCGCGTCCTGCAGCAGGTAAAGATATGCGTCCAGCGATTAAGCTGGTTGACGCAAATGGTAAAGATGTCCTGATCCCAGGTACTGATATGCCAGCTCAATACTTCCTGCCAGGTAAAGCGATTGTGAACTTGGACGACGGCGCTGAAGTGAATGTGGGTGATACACTGGCTCGTATTCCTCAGAAGTCTGGCGGTAACAAGGACATCACCGGTGGTCTACCACGCGTTGCTGACCTGTTCGAAGCGCGTAAGCCAAAAGAGCCTGCGATTCTGGCTGAACACTCAGGTACTGTATCGTTCGGTAAAGAGACCAAAGGTAAGCGTCGTTTGATCATCACTCGTGACAGTGGTGACACTTACGAAGAGATGATCCCTAAACATCGTCAATTGAACGTGTTTGAAGGTGAGCGCATTGAGCGTGGTGATGTGATTGCGGACGGCCCAGAGTCGCCACATGATATCCTGCGTCTGCGTGGTATCCATGCTGTGACCACTTACATCGCGAACGAGGTTCAGGAAGTTTACCGTCTACAAGGCGTTAAGATTAACGATAAGCACATCGAGACTATCGTTCGTCAAATGCTGCGTAAGTGTACGATCACCTTCGCGGGTGACTCAGAGTTCTTGCCTGGCGAGACAGTTGAGTACTCACAAGTGAAGATCGCGAACCGTCAACTGGTTGAAGAAGGCAAAGAGCCAGCTCGTTTCGAGCGTGAGCTGCTGGGTATTACCAAAGCATCTCTGGCGACTGAGTCCTTCATCTCGGCAGCATCGTTCCAAGAAACCACTCGCGTTCTAACCGAAGCAGCGGTATCTGGTAAGCGTGACGATCTGCGCGGTCTGAAAGAGAACGTAATCGTTGGCCGTCTGATCCCGGCTGGTACTGGTTTTGCGTACCACCAAGATCGTCAAGCCAAACGTGCACAAGAACAGCAAGGTCCATCAGCTGAACAAGCGACTGACAACCTAGCTGCACTGTTGAATGCAGGTTTCTCTTCTGACGACGAGTAAGTCATCAAACTATGAAAAAAGGCACCTTATGGTGCCTTTTTTATTGGTACTTTTCTTTTGAAATTCAAGATGAGCAAGCTCATTCAAGGATGTACAGAGTGATTAAGCGCCTGGAGGTACAGCAAGGCTATCGGCGATCAACTGGATTAAATGATCTTCGAGAGAGAAACGAGCTTCAAGCACTTCACCCACTTCGGATAAATCGCGATCTAAATCGATCAACTCATCATATTCACTGATGGTGGCGTACTGATCGTTAAAGTTCAGTAGTGGCTCAGTCGTGGCGACAATTTTGGCGTACACCTGATTAATCTCATCAGTGGCTTTAAAGCCAGTAGCTTGCCATTGATTCATGACCATGTCGTAGATCTTGAAATGACCTTCAGAAATGTAGTCCACCAGTTCTTGGCAAAAGTACAGCAAAGCCTGTGGAGAAGGGAGTTCTGATACGGTAGTCTTATTAGCACAAGGCTGTAGAGCTGCAAGCTTACAATACTCAACGATCACATGTTGTCGTTTCTCCAACCAGTGATCAATGATCTCGTTCGAACCGCCCCATTGGTCTTGAGTGTTTTTGAATCTTTTTAGCATGACCATGTCCTCATGATCGGATCGTCACTGACGATCGTTCCTTTGCCTTCTTAGTAATATCAATAAGATATAACTACTGCCCTCACAAAAAGTTATAGTCAATAATTGTTGTGCTGACAAATTGTGGTGTGAATTTAGATTGCCAGTAAAATGATCCGACTGCAAGCAATCAGGAGAAGCAGAGTGGAAAAGAGTGACGGCAAGAACGCTTATTGGTGTGTTGTTTCAGGCAGTGACCTGTGGTTGGTGGATGGGCAAATTCCTTTTGGTAGTGCACAGCAGTGGGATCTGCCGCAAGATAAGGCGATCTTAGTGGATCATTACCAAAACTCCCCTGTCTACTGGCTGAATGCCGCGGATATTGAGCAAGATCGCTCGCTCAGCTCGCTACGCGAATTGTTGGGTATTGATGAAACTCTATTTTTATCGGCGAGCAAAGCGGTGCAATACGGACATATGAGCCAAACCATACGTTTTTGTCCACAGTGTGGGGGGCGCAACTACCTCAATCATCAGCAACTGGCAATGCAATGCCACGATTGCCGAACGTTGCATTATCCGCGTATTTTCCCCTGTATTATCGTCGCTGTTCGCAAAGAGAAGCAGATTTTATTAGCGCAGCACCCACGCCATCGTAGCGGCATGTATACCGTGATTGCTGGTTTTGTAGAGGTGGGAGAAACACTTGAACAGTGTGTGGCTCGTGAGGTACGGGAAGAAACCGGAATTGAAGTGACCAATATTCGCTACTTTGGCAGCCAACCTTGGGCTTTTCCATCGAGTATGATGATGGCGTTTCTCGCTGATTATCGAGGTGGTGAGCTTAAGCCTGATTACAGTGAACTGAGTGATGCCAACTGGTTTGGTATGAATAATCTTCCACCCGTTGCGCCACAAGGCACCATCGCTCGTGCGTTGATTGAGCAGACGTTGGTCAATATTGCTCAAGACCATCACTAGAAAATGACAAAAAAAACCCTCCGGTTAAGGAGGGGGTAAGTAAGATGTCGTTATGAGATGCTGAGTCGAAGACCCAGTTTATGATTATAGTTTTCGCTAGCGAACAAATTTTTAACACCGTTAAGGTTTGGACGCAATTTAAGCATTGATTTATGAGTTAATAACTTGATCCCGCTTGCAAAGCCAACCGTTTTTGTGGGACAAACGGTGTTAGAATACGCGCAAAGTAAAGCAGCCGAATAAGTGGAAATCACCATGACTGAATTAAAAAATGATCGTTATCTGCGTGCTCTGCTCAAGCAGCCAGTCGATTACACCCCTGTATGGATGATGCGCCAAGCTGGCCGTTATCTTCCTGAATACCGTGCCACTCGCGCTCAAGCGGGTGATTTTATGGCGTTGTGCAAGAATGCAGAGTTGGCTTCTGAAGTCACACTCCAGCCGCTGCGCCGTTTTCCGCTCGATGCCGCGATTCTATTCTCTGATATTTTGACTATCCCTGATGCCATGGGGTTGGGGCTACGTTTTGCAGCTGGTGAAGGTCCAGTGTTTGATCGCCCGATCACCTGCAAAGCGGATGTCGATAAGATTGGCATTCCCGATCCAGAAGGTGAATTGCAGTATGTGATGAACGCGGTGCGTCAAATTCGCAAAGATCTGCAAGGTGAAGTGCCGCTGATTGGTTTCTCTGGCAGCCCATGGACTCTCGCCACGTATATGGTTGAAGGTGGCAGCTCAAAAGCCTTTACCAAAATCAAAAAGATGATGTACAGCGAGCCTGCGGTGCTGCATGCGCTGTTGGATAAATTGGCTGATAGCGTGATTACTTACCTCAATGCCCAAATCAAAGCGGGTGCTCAGGCGGTAATGGTGTTTGATACTTGGGGGGGCGTATTAACTCCACGTGACTACCAGCTCTTCTCCTTACAGTACATGCACAAGATTGTGGATGGCTTGATTCGTGAAAACGAAGGCCGCCGTGTTCCGGTCACACTGTTTACTAAAAATGGTGGCATGTGGCTGGAGCAGATCGCCGCGACAGGCTGTGATGCCGTGGGTTTGGACTGGACGATCAATATCGCTGACGCCAAAGCACGCGTGGGAGATAAAGTGGCACTGCAAGGCAACATGGATCCTTCCATTCTGTATGCTCCTGCCCCACGAATTCGCGAAGAAGTAGCGAGTATTTTGGCGGGTTTCGGCCAAGGTGATACAGGGCATGTGTTTAACTTAGGTCACGGTATTCATCTTGATGTTCCGCCTGAAAATGCCGGTGTATTTGTTGAAGCGGTGCATGAGCTTTCTAAGCCTTACCACCAAAAATAATTTGTTAAAGCGTCTGCAGGTCAGACGCTTTTCACATCTTGAGCCCAACTGTTTTATACTTCGGTAATCCAGACAGATAGATAAAGCGAATCATGATGAAAACCAAGGATCGCATCGTGCATGCTGCGCTTGAGCTGTTTAATCAGCAAGGTGAACGCAATATCACGACTAACCACATCGCTGCTCACATTGAGATTAGCCCGGGTAATTTGTATTACCACTTTCGCAATAAGCAGGAGATTGTGCGCGATATATTCGGCCTTTACTCTGCAGAGTTGATTGAGCGTTTTACCCCATTACAGGGGAAATATGAAAGCCTCTCTCTACTCAAGCATTATCTAGATTCTATTTTCACACTGATGTGGAAATACCGCTTTTTCTATGCCAATTTGCCAGAAATTTTGCAGCGTGATGAAGAGTTACACGATGACTATATTCAGGTGCAAGAACGGTTACAGACTAATTTGATTGATATCGTACGCAATTTTGTGAGTTTGCAACTGCTGGATTTAAATGAAGATGAGATGCCGATATTGGTTCGCACGCTGCATCTGATTGCTTCCAGTTGGCTTGGTTATCAATCAGCGATGTCGCATAAGACTCAAGTGACCGAGGAGGTGATTCATCAAGGCATGTTGCAAATGATCTCAGTCGTCAAACCTTGTGCTACTAAAGCCGGCCGTGAACAACTTCAACTGCTTGAAGAGGGTGTGCGAGCCATGCATGCCTGAGCATGAGTTATAACCAATCTGTCTTGGGCATGAGGTTGATAACTTGATAGTTTTCTGGTCATTCCAATGCAGAAAGGAAGACGTACGTGGATTATGATGTGTTTAATGGGGATGCCGATGGCATCCTTTCTCTTGTGCAATGGCGTCTAGCGCATCCTAAATCTACTCAGCTAGTCACGGGCGTTAAGCGCGATATTGCCTTACTCGATCGACTGACGGTAATGGCTGGTGATGAGCTGGTGGTATTGGATATCTCCATGGCTAAAAATCAGCTTGGCTTGCAGCGAGCTTTGCAAGCGGGAGCCCATGTATTTTATGCCGACCATCATCAGCCCGGTGACATTCCTACCCATTCTGCACTGCAAGCACATATTTATACCGATGCTAATGTTTGTACCGCGCTGATTATTGATCGACTACTGAAAGGGCGTTTTCGTGACTGGGCGATAACGGCTGCGTTTGGCGATAACTTACACCGTGTTGCACAAACTCTGGCTGAAGAAGCGGGATTCGATGCCGTACAAACCGCAGAGCTTTGTGAATTAGGAACGCTGATAAACTACAACGGCTACGGACGTGAGGTGTCTGAACTGCATTTTGCGCCCGATGCACTTTATCAAACCTTATTGGCTTATGGCACGCCATGGGCTGTGCTGGCCGATCTTAACTCGCCTTTCTACCAATTACGCAGCGCTTATCAGCAAGATTTTGCTTTTGCCCTTGATCAACCGGCTTATTATCAGAGTCCAAGCTTAATGGTGGTGATATTGCCTGATTGTGCAGCGGCGCAGCGAGTCAGTGGCGCATTCGCCAATCATCTTGCCAATCAGGATGTGCAACGTGCGCATTTGATTGTGACGTATGCGGATGTTCAACACTACACGCTCTCTTTACGTGCACCATTGAGTGATAAACGAGGCGCGGGAGCTTTGTGTTCCCAGTTTCCTTCCGGTGGTGGCCGTGAATCTGCGGGTGGCATCAACCATCTACCCCAAGCTTTATTGGATGAAGTTATCCAAGTTGTGGAACGATTTTACGCTCGTTAGCGTTGTAACCACTGCGAGGGGTTTTCCGCACGGCTATTGCGGCGAATCTCAAAATAGAGGGCAGGACGCGCTTGGCCTCCGGTATCACCGGCAAGGGCAATGGTTTCACCGGCGATGACTTTATCGCCCTCTTTTTTGAGTAGAGTTTGGTTAAAACCATACAGTGTCATATCACCTTTGCCGTGGTCGAGGAGCACAACCAAGCCATAACCACGCAGGTACTCGGCAAACACGATCGTGCCCGGATAAACCGCTTTGACCTCTTGGCCGTAATTGGCATCAATGACCAAACCTTTCCAATCGATCTGCCCAGTTTGGCGTTCACCGAAGTTATGTAGCACACGACCTTTCAGCGGCCAAGGCAGTTTACCGCGTTGACTCGCAATGCCATTCATCAGTACCGCATTACGTTTGGCGGCTTTGGCAATTTCTGCTTTGAGGCGAGTTTCGTTGCGTTGCAATTCGGCAAGGTACACTTTGTCGCCAGAAATGCTGCTCTCGATTTTCTTCACCGTTTGTTTACGCTCAGTTTGCGTTTTGGCGAGCTTGTCTCGCTGTTGGGTCTGCTCTGCCAGTAATTTTTCAATTTGTTCACGCTCTGCTTGCCTTTGCTGCTGGTTGGCATGCAGATCAGAGCGTGTTTTTTCTAACGCTTCGATGGCTTGCGCACGGCTTTTTGCCAAATGTTGATAGTACTGGCTGATGCGATCTTCATCGGCGCTGCGATGAAAAAACTGGCCATTCGTCAATGAGCGTTGCGTAAGGTAATAGGTTTGTAGCAGGCGCTCTAGTTTTTCAGCTTGCTGCTGTTTCTGCGTTTCCAGTGCTTGAATGTTGCTATTAAGCTGAGCAATGTTGCGATTGGCATTCTCTAGATCATTTTTGGTTTTCGTGATCTGATTTTCGATGCTGTTGATGCCAAGCTCTTGTTGCTTAAGTGACTGCTGTAGTTGATCGAGTGATTTTTGTTGTTCCGCCAAAGATTGTTGTTGGCGAGAAATTTCACTTTTTACTCCAGTCAGTTCCTGCTGCGTTGCGGCTCCAAGGTGAGGTACAACCATAAGTACAACCATAAATAGCAGGCAAGCCAACAGACGACTGGTCAGGGTTTTACCTCGAAAGTCACTGAAAATCGCATGCGGCGCAGTAGGTGTCATTGAGTTTGATCTGGAGTTAGTGGATTGAAAAGGGTGATTCAGTATACCCAAAGCTTGGCAGGTGGCGAGCCTGTGATGTCAAAAGTTTGCAATTCTCATCGCACGCAATGGGAAAAAGGTACAAAAAAGCCCTGAGTATTCAGGGCTTTCATCATTGAGGCTGCTTAGCTGTACAGCACTTGGCCTGACATGTCTGCTGGAATTTCCAGATCAGATAGCGCCAACATAGTTGGTGCCAGATCAGACAGTTTACCGTTGTCTTTCAGGCTGATCGCTTTGTTCCCGACATAAATGAGCGGTACTGGCAGGCTAGTGTGCGCAGTGTGTACACCACCTGTTTCAGGGTCGATCATCATTTCCGCGTTACCGTGGTCAGCCGTGATCAGCAGTTGACCATCCACTTCTTTGATGGCTTCAACCACACGGCCGATACATTCATCGACTGCTTCACACGCTTTCACTGCAGCATCGTAAACGCCAGTGTGACCAACCATGTCGCCGTTTGGATAGTTACAGATGATCGCATCGTATTTACCTGATTTAATCGCTGCAACCAACTTGTCAGTCAGCTCTTTAGAGCTCATTTCTGGTTGTAGGTCATAGGTTGCTACTTTTGGTGAAGCAACCAGCTGACGCTCTTCGCCAGGGAATTCATTTTCAACGCCGCCGTTGAAGAAGAAAGTTACGTGCGCGTATTTCTCAGTTTCAGAGATGCGTAGCTGAGTTTTACCCGCTTTTGATAGCCACTCACCGTATGTGTTTTCCAGTGACGCTGGACCAAACGCACACTTCAGTGGGATGTCTGCTGCGTATTGAGTCAGCATCACAAAATCAAGCGCTGGGAATGCTTTACGGCTAAAGCCTGCGAAATCCGGTACGAAAGTACGGGTGATTTGACGCGCGCGGTCAGCACGATAGTTCATGAACAACAGTGCATCGCCATCTTGCATCGCGGCAGACTCTTGACCCGCTGCGCGGATTTCGGTCGCTTTCACGAACTCATCGTTTTCTTCACGAGCGTAAGCCGCTTGCAGTGCTTCAACGGCAGAGTCACAAGTAAACTCGCCTTGTGCCAGAGTCAGCAGGTCATAGGCTTTTTCAACGCGATCCCAGTTGTTGTCACGATCCATTGCGTAGTAACGACCCACGATAGAAGCGATACGACCTTTGCCCAGTTTGGCAAACAGATCTTGGAAGCGTTTCAGTGATGCTTCTGCGCTACGTGGTGGTGTGTCACGACCGTCAAGGAAGCAGTGCAGGTAGATTTTTTCTGCTCCACGTGCGGCTGCCATTTCTACTGCTGCGTAGATGTGATCTTCGTGTGAGTGAACGCCACCTGGAGACATTAGACCCATTAGGTGAACCGCTTTGCCAGCAGCAACCGCTTTATCAATCGCAGCAACCAGAATTTCGTTTTGTTGGAATTCACCATCCATGATCGCTTTGGTAATGCGAGTCAGGTCTTGGTAAACAATGCGGCCTGCACCGATGTTGGTGTGACCCACTTCTGAGTTACCCATTTGACCATCAGGTAGACCTACGTCCATACCAGAAGCAGAAATCAGAGTGTGAGGGTTATTCGCCATTAGGCTATCCATCACAGGTGTACGCGCATTGTTGATCGCGTTATTTGCGTTGTCTTCGCGGTAACCCCAACCATCTAGGATCACCAGAGCCATTGGCTTCTTAGCTGACATAGTTCTAACCTCGTCAAAATCAAAATAACTGAAACATAAAATTAGCGTAATTTTACTACAATCTAGACGCTTTGCATCCGGTTAAGATCAATGATTCTCTCTATCAATGCAAGTAAATGTAGCCTATTGATCAAAATCGGTTTTAAGACACCAATAAGCTAGTACCTGCTACGGCAACGATAGCCCCTAACCAAGCATAGCGGTTTGGGCACTGTTTGGTGTACAGCCAAAGTAGTGGCAGCAGCATAATCGGCGTGGTGGAAGAAAGTAGGGCGACCATACCGACATTCCCCTCACGCAGAGCGTAGAGGATTAGCGTCATGCCGACGGCCATGGCAATAAAACCATTGAGCGCGGTGACCAGAAAGATGTTTAGCGTAATGCTTTGGGTTGGGCGAGCAATGCGCGCGCCCGTTAAGCGCAGTAAAGAGTGAGCCGCAAAGGCGGTGATCATTCGCATCGCAGAGGCAGCAACGGGATCGATCTCCGTTTGCATCACCGGTTTGGCAATAATACCCCGAGGGCTTGGCATAAGGCGGCGGTTAATCCTAGCCCAATCCCAACCCAAACGCTGCCATTGATGCTATCCAAACTTGGCCCTGCTTGCCCGCGGCGACCAAAGAAAATTGCCATCAAAACGCCGCTAAACACCAAGGTTGAGCCGAATAGCTCTTGCTTGGTCATGCTTTCACTAAACAGGAAATAACCGAGCACGGCAGAAAACACCGCATGACAGGAGAAGAGTAAGCCGGACTGTCTTGGCCCCATGCGATTCAGGCAAGCAAAAAGCGCGGTATCACCGATGAAGATTCCAATAAACCCCGACAACATCATGGCTGGAATCGCACTGCTGTGTACGGTTAACCAACCTCCGCTGAAGAGAGCAATGGTGGTTAAGATGACGGAGGTACACCCCATACGCCAGCGACTGTAAGCAAAAGAGCCGAGGTGTCTCGCTGGTGTAATAGAAAGTAAACTGGCGATAGCCCAAAGACAGGCTGCGGCAAGTGCCAGCCATTCGTAACCCATTGCGTCATCCTTGCGGTTGGGAGTTGTGAGGGCACTCAATATGCCATTAAGCGATCAGGAAAACAAAACCAATTTCTGTGCGATTAGATGTCTCACACCTTGCCGTATCAAGAGTGACGACAAGGTGTGAAGGAGAGGTGGAAGAGGAAGTTTATCCGAGTAGGAACACCATCAGATAAACGATGCAAAGCCCAATCACCCCGATGACCAAACCAGTTTTGGCCATATCTTTGCTTTCGATAAGCCCCGTTGAGTAAGCGAGTGAGTTTGGCGGTGTCGAAACGGGCAAAATCATCCCCAGTGACGCGGAAAAAGCGACCACGACTAACAGCGCTTGTAAGCCACCGACCTGCTCAAGGCTACTCATCGAAGTACCAATCGCTGCGGCAATCGGCATGATCAAGTTGGCGGTGGCGGTGTTAGACATAAAGTTGGCCATCAGCCAGCACACCAGTGAAAGGGCAATCACAATCAACATAGGTGAGAGAGATTGATAGTCGATGGCGTGTGCTAACGCTTGGGCGAGTCCAGTCTGTTCAAGGCCGATGCCAATCGCGATCCCACCGGCAACTAACCAAAGCACATCCCAGTTGATCTGTTTCAGCTCTTCTTTGCCCATGATGCCAGTGAGGGTGAACACGGCAAGCGGAATAATCGCCACCACATAAGTGTTCATGCCGTGCCATGTGGTGGTCATCCACAGCAATATGGTTAAAGCAAACGTGATGTAGACCAGCATGGCACGCCAGCCGCGTTGAAATTCGCCTTTGAGTTTCAAGGTCATTGTGGCTTGTGAGGAAGGGAAAAGCTTCTGAAGTAAGAACCATGCAATCGTCAGTTGTACCAATACGAAAGGTAAGCCCATCATCATCCATGACAGAAAGTCGATGCTGTTTTCGCCCGTTAGATACTGTAGTGCGATGGCATTAGGTGGCGTGCCGATCGGTGTTGCGATACCCCCTGTGTTGGCCGCAATCGGAATACACAGCACCAGAGCTTTGATGCCTAAATCCCCTTTGGGGGCAGAGGCAACAATAGGGCCAAGCAGCGCCAACATCATCACGGTGGTCGCTGTGTTGGACATAAACATTGAGAAAACAGAGGTGATCAGCATTAACCCCAGCATGATGTACTTAGGTTGGTGGCCAAAAGGTTTGAGTAACACTCGTGCTAGGTTGTTATCCAATTCGTATTTAGATGCGGCGATGGCTAAGGCAAAACCACCCATAAACAAAATGATAATCGGAGAGGAAAAGGCACTGAAAATATCGGTGTATTTAAGGAGCTCGCCGAGCGGATGCTGAGGATCGGACACTCGAAAGCCATGCAAGCCTTTATCGGAGATCATGATCAGTTCTAGAGCGATGATCAGGATCGAAGTGGCGAAAACAGGAACAGGTTCCAACACCCACAGCAATGCAGCAAGAAGAAAAATGGCTAATAAACGGTGTTGTACCAAGGTGAGATCCTGAATCGGAATCGCATCAATTGGCATGAACAGCACGCCCAACGGCAGTAAAAAACAAATTAGGAGTTTGACGAGCAGACCTCGTTCCAGTTTTGGCATTGGCACTTCCTCTTCGCTGGATTGAAAGCCTAGAGTAAGCGATTGAAAAATAGGGGTCTTAGAAGGTGGTTAAACTTTTGTCTTTTGCAGTGGATAACAGTGCAGATGTGTGGCGAGCTTCAAAAGACAACATCCCAGCCGAAGCTGGGATGTTGAGTCTCATCTTCCTACTTGAAGCTGCAGTTGTGTTGGCTGCAACTCCAAGTCGTATATTAAGCTTGGTGTGCGTAGGGCTCGCCCATGCGGGTTGGCGCGCCCAGTGCCATGCTGTCATCAAAGCGGATGGCTTGTTTGGCAAACAGGTTGATCACAGTTGATCCCAGTTTAAAGCGACCCATCTCTTCGCCTTTTTTCAGAACCACAGCTTGGCTACCGTTTGCTGGGTAGTCCCAACGATAAACTGTGTTGCCACGCGGTGGAGTCACGGTGCCAGCCCAAATCAGTTCAATACTGCCGACAATTGTGGCGCCAACCAGCACTTGTGCCATTGGGCCAAATTCGGTATCGAAAATACACACCACACGCTCATTGCGGGCAAACAAGTTCGGTACATTTTCCGCTGTCAGAGGGTTTACCGAGAACAGGTCGCCCGGTACGTAGATCATTTGGCGCAACGTGCCATCACAAGGCATATGTACGCGGTGATAATCCCGTGGCGAGAGATATAGAGTGGCGAAATCGCCATCGCGGAATTCTTCCGCGAGCTTGGCATCACCACCGAGCAGCTCTTGGGCTGAGTATGTGTGGCCTTTCGCTTGAATCAGTTTACCGTCTTCAATCGCACCAAACTGGCTCACGCATGCATCGGCAGGATGAGTGATCACCTTTTCGCCCTCAGCGACAGGGCGCACGCCAGCTTTTAGCTCGCGCACAAAAAATTCATTAAACGTCTTGAAGTGAGTCGGATCAGAGTGCAGAGCCTCGTCCATATTGACGTTATATTGCTTGATGAACCAGCGGATGATGGCGGTGGTCAGGCTGCCTGCACGCGCAGACGCCAACTTGCCGACCAAACGGGTCAGGGCATGTTGTGGAATCCAATATTGCAGTCCAACTTTAATCTTATCCATGGTTTACATTCCAATACATTAGTGATGGGCGCGAGATGTTACTGAAAATCGCGCCTTCTGTCAGTAGATGCTCTAAACTTGCTAACAATTTGCTCTTACAGATCGGCTTTTTTACTGCGCGAATACTGTCGGTTAGCCTTGTTTTCCGTCATGCTTTGTACAATACGGTGGTAATTTTCGAAACGCTGAGCGCTGATTTCGCCTTTTTCAACCGCTTCACGCAGCAAGCATCCTGGGTCATCCCCATGTTTGCAATCACGGAATTTGCAGCCACCTAAATAAGGGCGAAACTCCACAAAAGCTTTAGTGACATCATCGGTCTCTAAATGCCATAAACCAAATTCACGCACTCCGGGAGAGTCAATCAAATCACCTCCACTTGGAATGTGATAAAGCCGTGCGGCGGTGGTGGTGTGTTGACCTAAGCCAGACGTTTCAGAAATCGCCCCTTCTTCCACATCTTCTTCCAATTCTGGAAGCAATGCATTGACCAAGCTGGATTTGCCAACACCCGATTGACCGACAAATACGTTGGTGCGATCGCGCAGTTTCACTTCAAGATCCGCAATCCCTTCACCGGTCTTTTTACTGACGTAGAGCACGTCATAGCCAATGGCGCGGTAATCATTTAACCATGTCGTGTATTGTTCGCGTAGTTCAGGGCTGAGCAGATCAATCTTGTTCAGCACGATGAGTGGAGCAATGCCCAAGGTTTCAGAAGCAATCAAGTAGCGATCAATAATATTCAGAGAGAGCTCGGGCAATACCGACGATACGATCACCATTTGATCCACGTTTGCCGCAACCGGTTTGAGGCCATCGTAATAATCAGGGCGTACTAATACTGAACTGCGCGTTTCTACCGCTTCTACCACACCAGATATTCCCGCGAGAGTTTCTGCTCCGGGGCGCCACAGCACTTTATCGCCAGAAACGAGGCTTTCTATGCCACGGCGCAGGTTGCAGCGATGAATTTCCCCCGTCGCTGGATCTTCAATATCGGCATGTTGACCAAAGCGGGTAATCACTAATCCCGGTTGCGCACTGCCGAGCAAGGCCTCATCCCAAACGATAGACTCTTCTTGTTTGAGTTTTTTATGTTGGTTATTTCTAACCCGGCGTACTTGACCGTGTGTAAGCTTTTTCTTTTTTGTCACAGTGTTCTACTTACTCTCTGCTAGATATAAGGCGTATCAAATCTCGATTTGATACGTATCCTGTCGATCTGAATTTGGGTATAGTACCTCTTTTGTGAATAAACCCCTATAGGCGCACCATTATGTCTTTCAGCGACCAGAATCTGATTTGGATTGATTTAGAGATGACGGGACTTGATCCTGAAACGCACAAAATCATTGAGATGGCGACCATTGTTACTGACAGTGAGTTAAATATTTTAGCCGAAGGCCCAGTGATTGCGATTCATCAACCCGAATCCGAACTCGCGAAAATGGATGAATGGTGTACCACAACACACACCGCAAGTGGCTTGGTGGCGCGTGTGCGTCAAAGCCAAGTGAGCGAAGAAGACGCGATAGATCAAACACTCGCGTTTTTGAAGCAGTGGGTACCGGAAGGCAAATCCCCGATTTGTGGCAACAGTATTGGTCAAGACCGACGTTTCCTTTACAAACATATGCCGCGTTTGGAATCTTACTTCCATTATCGTTATATCGATGTCAGTACCATCAAAGAGTTGACTCGCCGCTGGCAACCGGAAGTGCTGAAAGAGTTCAGTAAAACAGGTAGCCACCTTGCTTTGGATGATATTCGAGAGTCGATCGCCGAGCTTCAGTTCTATCGTAAGACGGTATTCAAGATTTAAAATGGTGCTTTCAAACGCTTGAAGAGCACAATAGTTCGACATCTTGCGTGCTTTTTCGGCAGGCGAAAAAAAAAAGAGTTTTTTTCACGAGAAGCTCTTGCATCGCAAGAAAATGCTCTTATAATTCGCAGCCCTAAACGACGTAAAACGTTGTTGATGCGACACTAGCTCAGTTGGTAGAGCGCAACCTTGCCAAGGTTGAGGTCACGAGTTCGAACCTCGTGTGTCGCTCCAGTTTCATAGCCCTTATCGTGCTTAACGATAACATACGGACGCGGGGTGGAGCAGCTTGGTAGCTCGTCGGGCTCATAACCCGAAGGTCGTCGGTTCAAATCCGGCCCCCGCAACCAAATCTTTCGTAGATGCAGTAGCGTCACGACAAATGCGACACTAGCTCAGTTGGTAGAGCGCAACCTTGCCAAGGTTGAGGTCACGAGTTCGAACCTCGTGTGTCGCTCCAGTTTCTTGCATACCACAGAAAACTGAAGAAAAGTTTTATTGCGCCTAGTGATAATACACGGACGCGGGATGGAGCAGCTTGGTAGCTCGTCGGGCTCATAACCCGAAGGTCGTTGGTTCAAATCCAGCTCCCGCAACCACATTTAAAGCTTTCACTGTGCTTAACAGTGACACAATACGGACGCGGGGTGGAGCAGCTTGGTAGCTCGTCGGGCTCATAACCCGAAGGTCGTCGGTTCAAATCCGGCCCCCGCAACCAATTTTAAAGCTCTCATTGTGCTTAACAGTGAAACAACATGGACGCGGGATGGAGCAGCTTGGTAGCTCGTCGGGCTCATAACCCGAAGGTCGTTGGTTCAAATCCAGCTCCCGCAACCAATTCTTTAAAAAAGAGAGACTGTGCTTATGCGCAGGTTTTTCTTTTTAGACTACTTAGCTATTTGCTAAGGCTCTTTCTATAATGCTGTGAAGCATCATCTCTTAGCGACTTTCTCATTGAACATTAGTTCAAATTTATCGCTATCACCGATATAAAATACAGATTTATAGCAACTAAGTGCTTATTGTTAAGGATAGGACTTTGCTTGCTTTGCCCACTTCATTAACAGACTTATCCACAAAAATCTTCTGTGGATAAAGTGGTTGATAAACTCTTAATCCTCATATTGCTTATTGACACATCAGAGGATCTTTGCTTGTTCTCACTTCTTTAAAAGAAAGATGGGATTCTTTAACTTATTGTTTTTAATTGTTTTTTAATTGATGCCAGAGAGTGGCTTATAGAACATTAAGATCATTACCATCCAAAAGCTTGATCCTAATCATTTACTGAGACTGTGATTAAGTTTTTTTCTAGATAGAAAACAGCGTCTGATTAAAAATGTTGTCCACACAGCGCAATTTGGGATGGGCATCAAACAATCTTTCCTCTGATTATGCAAGTTACTTTCTTATGCGTCTCGCGGTAGACCTTTCTCGATAATTCGAATAAGTCGTGTATGTTGACGTGATGGCTCTGACTTGTTGGTTTGTTCTGCTAAAGCCCAGTAAATATGTTCATCAAGCAGTTCGCTTTGCCCAAGGTGTTGCTGTAGGGTTTCAATAATACGCGGAGAGTAAGGTGCATTCCCCATCGCGATGATCAGATTGCGCCGCCACTGTTGATGGCCAATACGTCGAATCGCAGAACCTTCCATATTTTTTAGAAATGTTGTCTCATCCCACTCAAATAGGGTGACTAAGTCAGCATTGGTTAAGCTTTGCCGACGATGGAAATCACTCTGCTGAGTTAAAGGGGCAAAGCGATTCCAAGGGCAAACGAGTTGGCAATCATCACATCCGTAAATTCGGTTGCCCATGGCTGACCGAAATTCAAGAGGGATCACTCCATCAAATTCGATGGTCAGGTAGGAGATACACCGCCGTGCATCAACTACGCCTTCTGCCACAATGGCGTTGGTTGGGCAGCTTGTTATACAAGCCGTGCACTTACCACATTGATTTTCGCTAGGTTCATCAACCGGTAATGGAATATCCACCAGTAATTCACCAAGAAAGAACCAAGAGCCAGTCTCTTTATCTAAGATTAAAGAGTGTTTCCCCGTCCAACCTAGCCCTGCTTTCTGTGCTAATGGGCGCTCTAGAATAGGGGCTGAGTCGACAAAAGGACGGTAACCCAGTTCCCCCACTTCTTGTTCGATTTTTTCCCCGAGTTTTTTGAGCTGGTTTCGAACAAGCTTATGGTAATCACGCCCTAAAGCGTAACGGCTGATATAAGCTTGGTTGGGATCGCTTAAGTTGGAAGCAAACTGTGCTTGTGGTGGGAGATAGTTGATGCGAGCACTGATCACCCTAAGCGTTCCGGGTAATAGTTCTGCAGGGCGGGCGCGCATCATGCCGTGCCTTGCCATCCAATCCATTTCACCGTGGTAACCTGCGTCTAGCCAAGCCTGCAATGCTGGTTCATGTTCACTCAAATCGACGTCGCAAATCCCGACTTTTTCAAAGCCGAGTTCGATCGCCCATTGTTTGATCTGATTTGCGAGTAATTGATAGTCCATCAGGCGGTCTCACGGAAAGGGGCGAGGATCTTAGCGGATCTTCTTTTCTGCATCTAGCATTAATCACGGCGAGATCTTGCGGGATCATGGATATTTTTCGCTTTGTTAACAGAACAGCTCTTGTCTCTCAATTCCAACCCAGTTTACTATTCCTGTTCTTTTGATTTCTTTATAGTCAATAATGCCCTTGTCGAGAAAAGTGCAATGAATAACAAGATTTTTTCCCTAAAAGATGAGCAAGCCACCATTGAATTGGGTAGCGCGTTAGCGGCTATTTGTTCACAACAAACGACGCTTTATCTGCATGGTGATCTTGGTGCGGGAAAAACGACATTTAGTCGTGGTTTTATTCGTGCATTAGGCCATAAAGGCAATGTCAAAAGCCCAACCTATACTTTGGTGGAGCCATACCAACTCGACGCATGGCAGGTGTATCACTTTGATCTTTATCGCCTCGCCGATCCGGAAGAACTCGAGTTTATGGGGATTCGTGATTACTTCACCACCGATGCGATCTGTTTGGTTGAGTGGCCAGAAAAAGGGCATGGGTTATTGCCTCATGCAGATCTCGATATTGATTTACGTTATGACGGTGAGCAACGAATCGCGACACTCACTGCCAATAATGACTATGGACGCGACCTCTTGAATCAGTTGGAGTTATGTTGAACGTTAGCCGTTTTCGTTTTGGATTCTTACTCTTCGGATTAGCCTTACTGACTCTCGCTCCTCAAGCTTGGGCGAATGTGTTGGAGGGGGTGCGAGTTTGGCCTTCTCCTGATGAAACCAGAGTGGTTTTAGACGTTAAGTCTGAAGTGGACTATAGCTACTTTACTCTCAGCTCGCCTGAGCGTTTGGTTATTGATCTTAAACAGAGCACGTCTCGCGCTAAGTTACCGCAGAATGTCACTGAAAGCGGGATTCTATCGAAAATTCGCGCCTCGTCTCCGCCAGAAAAAAGCACTTTCCGACTGGTTTTTGAACTGAAGCAAAAAACAACGCCAACCTTGTTCAAATTGGCTCCAACTCCTGGCGGACAATATGGGCACCGCTTGGTGGTGGACATGCCTCATGGCAAAGTGAGTGAAAGCAGTGCTGCCAGTACCCCAAGTTCGTCTACCCAAGTGAGCAAAGATGCCTCTCAGTTACTGGGCAATGACGATATTGTGGTCGCGATTGATGCTGGGCATGGGGGGGAGGATCCTGGCTCGATAGGGCCGACACGCAAATATGAAAAAGACGTCACCCTAAGTGTATCGAAAAAACTGGCTGACCAACTTAATGCAGTACCGGGAATGAAAGCGGTATTGACTCGTCGTGGTGATTATTTTGTAAATCTCAATAAACGCACAGAAATTGCTCGTAGCAGTAAAGCACATCTGCTGGTTTCGGTGCATGCGGATGCTTTCCATACTCCGCAGCCTCGTGGTGGTTCAGTGTTTGTACTCAATACCCGTCGTGCCAATACCGAGATTGCCCGTTGGGTTGAAAACCATGAGCAGCAATCTGAATTGCTCGGTGGGGCCGGTGAGGTGCTGTCAAAAGCCAATAACGATCGCAACGTCAGTCAAACTCTGCTGGATCTGCAATTTAGCCATTCACAAAAAGAAGGCTATAAAGTTGCCTCTAATATTTTGCGAGAGATGGGTAAAGTGGCTCATTTGCATAAAGCGGAACCAGTGAACGCGAGTTTGGCAGTGTTAAAATCGCCCGATATTCCCTCGGTGTTAGTCGAAACCGGTTTTATCTCGAATCCATCGGAAGAAAAACTGCTGTTTCAACGTACCCATCAAGATAAGTTAGCGCGTGCGTTAGCCACGGCGATTGTGCAGTACTTTGAAGATAACCCTCCAGAAGGAACCCTCTTTGCCAATCGTGGAAAAGCGCAAAAGCATAAAGTTCAGCGTGGAGAGTCGGTGGGGGTGATCGCGAATCAATATGGCGTGAGTGTGGATGCCTTGATGAAAGCGAATAAACTCAAATCGTCAACATTGGCGGTGGGGCAATGGTTGGTCATTCCAGCTTCACAAGCTCCGGCTCCAATCCCTGTGCCCACGGTGAATAATCCAGTAGAAACGGAAACTGTTACTCATGTGGTGAAATCGGGTGATTTCCTTGGCAAGCTTTCAAGCACGTACAAAGTTTCCGTTGCTGCGATAAAAAAAGAGAACAACCTGAAGTCCGATACGCTGGTGCTCGGGCAAAAGCTGAAAATCACCGTGAGCTTAAAAGATAAGCCGCTACGTAAGCACAAGGTGCAGCGCGGTGAGTTCCTGAGCAAAATCGCTGATCAATACAATGTTAGTGTTGATAGCATTCGCCAAGCCAACCAGTTGCGCTCTGACCAACTGTTGGTGGGGCAGCAACTGATTATCCCGAATAAATAACCGATTATGACGATTCAAATTCTACCGGCTCGCTTAGCCAACCAAATTGCTGCTGGTGAAGTAGTAGAAAGACCCGCATCGGTGGTGAAAGAGCTGGTGGAAAACAGCCTAGATGCAGGGGCGACTCGGATCGATATCGACATCGAGAAAGGTGGCGCGAAGCTCATTCGTATCCGAGATAATGGCTCTGGAATTGATAAAGAGGAGTTGGGTTTGGCGCTGAGCCGTCACGCGACTTCTAAAATTCATACACTGGATGATCTCGAAGCGATCATGAGCCTTGGGTTTCGTGGTGAAGCGTTAGCAAGTATCAGCTCTGTGTCTCGTTTGACGCTGACATCGCGCACCGTGACTCAAGAAGAAGCGTGGTCGGCCTACAGTGAAGGGCGCGATATGGCGGTGAAGTTACAACCTGCCGCCCATCCAGTAGGTACAACAGTGGAAGTGCTGGATCTGTTCTTCAATACTCCCGCGCGGCGTAAATTTCTGCGTACTGAAAAAACCGAATTTACTCATATCGATGAGCTGCTCAAGCGGATTGCGCTGAGCCGCTTTGATGTTAGCTTTACCTTGCGCCATAACGGCAAAATCGTGCGTCAGTATCGTGCCGCCAACACTTTACCACAGCAAGAGAAACGCTTAGCTGCGGTATGTGGCAACCCGTTTGTGCAGCATATGCTGCGCATTGAGTTAGAACACCAAGGCCTTAAATTGCATGGTTGGATCACCACACCCGAAGGCGCGCGTCAGCAGAGCGATCTGCAATACTGTTACGTAAATGGCCGGATGATGCGCGATAAGCTGATCAATCATGCGATCCGTCAAAGCTATGAAACCAGTCTGCGTGCCGATCAATTTGCCACCTATGTTTTGTTTATTGAGCTCGATCCTCATCAAGTGGATGTCAACGTGCATCCGGCCAAACATGAAGTGCGCTTTCATCAAGCACGCCTCGTTCACGATTTCATTTACCAAGCATTAAGCAGTGCGTTGGTACAAAGCGAGCAAGTGATGGCACCTGCAGTGAATGAAGGCGCCTTCCATTCGTCACCGGCGGAAGAGGTACCGATAGCGATAGAAGCATCCGTGCCAGACAGAGTGTGGCAAGCCGTGCAAAGTTCGCCTGATTATCCACGCAAAGTTGCGCGCGATAACCCTGAAGGTGAGAGCGAGAATTATCAGCTGAGAGAACGAGCTGCCGCCAATCCGTGGGTTGCTTCACCAAAGCCTGCCGGTTCGAACAAGGAAAAATTCGGCTCAGTATCTGTGAGTAAAAAAGAGGTCGAGGTTTACCAAACCTTGATGCAAACTCCCGATTTGCCTGATGAGGCGCCTCGCGTTGCCTCTACTAACCTCTCTGCAATTAGAAAAGAGCAAGCGGGTATCACGATAGAAAAACTGGGCAAGGCGATTCAAGTGGTGGCGGGGCAGTATCTGTTGATGAGTAGCCCACAAGGTTGTGTGCTTATCTCGCTATACCAAGCTCAGAAACTCAAACTGCGTGGATTACTCAATGCTCAGCATGGTGCGCTGAAAGCGCAGCCACTGCTGGTGCCACTCGCGCTAAAACTGAATGAATCTGAATGGCAAGTGGCGCAGCGTCATTCATCGGCCCTGTTGCAACTGGGTATTGAGCTGAAAACGCGCACCAATCACAGCATTATGGTGATGGCGGTGCCTCAGCCACTGCGCCAGCAAAATTTACAGCAATTGCTGCCGGATCTGTTATCTTACGCCGCGAATTACTCCGACAGCCAAGTTTTGAGCCATCAAGCATTGGCCGATTGGTTAACCCAACGCATCGTTGTAGAAAAAAGAGACTACACTTTAGCCGAGGCGATCGGTTTGATCGCAGAGCTGGAGCAGCTCTGGCAAGGCAACTTGCCTTTGCAAGACCCGAATTTTATTACTTTGGTGGATTTTTCCGCCTCAATTACAGCATTACACCCATGACTCAAAAGTTACCTCTCGCCCTCTTCTTAATGGGCCCAACGGCTTCTGGCAAAACGGACTTAGCCATTCGCTTACGTCAGAAATACCCGGTGGAGATCGTCAGCGTTGATTCGGCACTGATTTATCGGGGGATGGACATCGGTACCGCTAAACCCGATGCTCAAGAGTTAGCACTCGCACCGCACCGTTTGATCGATATTCTTGACCCGAGTGAATCTTATTCGGCGGCCGATTTTCGTCGTGACGCGTTGAAAGAGATGGCAGATATCGTTGCTCAGGGCAAAATTCCGCTGTTGGTGGGTGGGACGATGCTCTATTACAAAGCCTTGCTCGAAGGGTTGTCACCACTGCCTGCGGCCGATCCTGCGATTCGTCAGCAGATCGAACAAGAAGCCGCAACATTAGGCTGGCAGGCGTTACATGAACAACTACAACAGATTGATCCCGCCTCAGCACAGCGAATTCATCCCAATGATCCACAAAGATTGTCGCGGGCATTGGAAGTTTATCGAATTTCAGGTAAAACTCTTACTGAACTGACGCAAACCAAAGGGGAAGCAATTCCTTATCGGGTGCTGCAGTTTGCAATTGCTCCCAAGGAAAGGGCAGAACTCCATCGTCGGATTGAACTTCGTTTTGAGAAGATGGTCGAATCAGGGTTTGAAGAAGAGGTCAAAGCATTATATGCCAGAGACGATCTTCATCCAGATCTTCCTTCTATTCGCTGCGTCGGTTATCGACAGATGTGGGATTACTTAGACGGTCACGGTACCCTAGATGAAGCGATCTATCGTGGAATCTGCGCCACCCGTCAATTGGCCAAGCGACAGATCACCTGGTTACGCAGCTGGGATGATTTAACTTGGTTAGATAGCGAAAACGTTGATCAAGCCGTTGAAACACTCTCGAATGCGATAGCGTCCAACGAAATAAGCTGTGTATAATGTGATCGCTTTTGCGTGATGTACCCCGGAAAGGATCCGCTATTGGTACTCTGTTGAGCATCGGTAGCAACGGGGATTTTGATTCGTTTAGCTCAGATGCAAGGCTGCATATAATTCTGCTGCACCGCTAGCTAAATAATTACTAGAAAAGACAAAATAAGGAAAAAATAAAATGGCTAAGGGGCAATCTCTACAAGACCCATTTCTGAATGCACTACGTCGTGAACGTATTCCAGTTTCTATCTACCTTGTTAACGGCATCAAGCTGCAAGGCCAGATTGAATCATTTGATCAATTTGTGATCCTGCTGAAGAACACGGTAAACCAAATGGTTTACAAGCACGCGATTTCTACTGTGGTTCCTGCTCGTCCAGTTAGCCACCACAGCGGCGACCGCCCAGCATCGGATCGTCCAGCAGAGAAGTCTGAAGAGTAATTCTTTGCACAATTATTTAAGGAGTTGATCGCTTGTTTGACCGTTATGAAGCCGGTGAGCGAGCCGTACTTGTTCATGTCAACTTCACGCAACGGGGTGAGTGGGAAGATCTGAGCGAATGTAAAATGCTTATATCTTCCGCTGGGGTGACTACACTGCATGTCGTAACAGGCAGTCGTCAAACCCCTCACCCTAAATATTTTGTTGGTGAGGGCAAAGCCCAAGAAATCGCCGAAGCTGTGCAAATGCACGGTGCTAACGTGGTGATTTTTAACCATGCTCTTTCTCCTGCCCAAGAACGTAACCTCGAAAGACTGTGCCAGTGTCGTGTGATTGATCGCACAGGCCTTATCCTTGATATTTTTGCTCAACGTGCTCGTACCCATGAAGGTAAGCTACAAGTCGAGTTGGCTCAGCTGCGCCATATTTCGACACGCTTAATTCGTGGTTGGACGCATTTGGAAAGACAAAAAGGCGGGATTGGTTTACGTGGGCCGGGTGAAACCCAGCTTGAAACTGACCGACGTTTACTGCGTGAACGAATTAAAGCGATTTTGCGCCGCTTAGAAAAAGTGGCCAAACAGCGTGAGCAAGGGCGCCGTGCTCGTAGCCGTGCAGAAATTCCAACCATCTCGTTGGTGGGTTATACCAACGCAGGGAAGTCAACCCTGTTTAACCGAATCACTGAAGCCGGCGTGTATGCAGCGGATCAGCTGTTCGCAACGCTTGATCCTACCTTGCGTAAAATCGATCTCGCGGATGTCGGCCCAGCCGTACTAGCCGATACGGTAGGTTTTATTCGTCATCTTCCGCATGATCTTGTTGCGGCTTTTAAAGCGACGTTACAAGAGACACAAGAAGCTGACATTTTGTTACATGTTGTTGATGCCAGTGATGAACGCTTTCGTGAGAATATCCAAGCGGTAGAGACTGTTTTGCAGGAAATCGATGCCCATGAAGTCCCAACCCTGTTGGTGATGAACAAAATCGATAATCTGGAAGAGCACGCTCCGCGTATTGAACGAGATGATGAAGGCGTTCCAAGAGTCGTGTGGATCTCTGCCATGCAGGGAACTGGTATTGAACTACTCTTTGAAGCATTGAGCGAGCGTTTGGCAAGCCAAGTGGTGGAGCACAATCTACGTATTCCGCCGCGACATCAAGGGCGTATCCGTAGCACATTTTTCCAAATGAACTGCATTCAACAGGAAGAGTATGATCCGGAAGGCAATTTACTGATCACTGTTCGGTTGCAACAGGTCGATTGGGCTAGACTAGAAAAACGAGAGCAAGCAGATTTATGTGACTTTATAGTTACTTAAAGGACTGCTAGAGTATAACGTCATATCAAATGATGGAGTTTTCTAATGGCGTGGAATGAGCCTGGTAATAATAACGGCAACAATGGCCGCGATAATGACCCATGGGGGAACAACAATCGCGGTAACAAAGGTGGCCGAGATCAAGGTCCCCCTGATTTAGACGAAGTGTTTAATAAACTGAGTCAAAAGCTGGGTGGGAAATTTGGTGGCAAAGGCGGTAAAGGGCCTTCGCTGACGGGTGGTGGTGCCATCGGTTTTAGCGTGATTGCTGCTATTGCAGCTACGATATGGTTCTTCACTGGCTTCTATACCATTGGTGAAGCAGAGCGTGGTGTTGTTCTACGCCTTGGCAAATATGACCGCATTGTTGATCCTGGTTTGAACTGGCGTCCACGCTTTATTGATGAAGTGACCCCAGTTAACGTACAAGCCATTCGTTCACTGCGTGCATCGGGTTTGATGCTGACCAAAGATGAAAACGTGGTGACCGTTTCGATGGATGTGCAGTATCGCATCTCAGATCCGTATAAGTACCTGTATCAAGTGACAAATGCGGATGATAGCTTGCGTCAAGCGACTGACTCTGCGTTACGTGCAGTGGTTGGTGATTCATTGATGGATAGCATCTTGACCAGTGGCCGTCAGCAAATTCGCCAAAGCACTCAGCAGACACTCAATCAAATCATTGATAGCTATGATATGGGCTTGATGATTGTTGATGTGAACTTCCAATCGGCTCGTCCACCAGAGCAAGTTAAAGACGCTTTCGATGATGCGATTGCAGCGCGTGAGGATGAAGAGCGTTTCATTCGTGAAGCCGAAGCGTACAAGAACGAAATTTTGCCTAAAGCCACAGGTCGTGCTGAGCGTCTGAAGAAAGAAGCACAAGGTTATAATGAGCGCACCATCAATGAAGCGCTCGGTCAGGTAGCTCAATTTGAAAAACTGCTGCCAGAATACCAAGCCGCGCCGAAAGTGACGCGCGATCGTCTCTATTTGGATGCGATGGAAGAGGTATATAGCAACACCTCGAAAGTGCTGATTGATTCTGAATCGAGCGGTAACTTACTTTATCTGCCAATTGATAAGTTAGCCGGTCAAGACAGTAAAAAGGCCGAGCCGCGTCCGAGCAAATCGTCATCTTCGTATGATCAGATTGAGCTTGAGTCACAGCAAACGACAGAAACGAACACTGATACTCAGTCGCGTAGCACTACACGTCAAGGGAGATACTAAGAATGCGTAAGTTATTAATCCCTACTGTTGTTCTGATCGTCGCAGCATTATTGATGTCGATGTTTGTGATCCCAGAAGGTGAGCGCGGCATCGTGATCCGTTTTGGTCGAGTGTTGAAAGACAATAACGATCTGGCGAAGATTTACGAACCGGGCTTGCATTTTAAAATGCCACTGTTTGACCGTGTGAAAACCTTAGATGCGCGTATTCAAACCATGGATGGCCGTTCAGATCGTTTTGTGACGTCAGAGAAAAAAGACGTGATCATTGATACTTACGTAAAGTGGCGTATCGACGATTTCGGTCAGTACTACTTGGCTACCGGTGGTGGTAATGCGTTGACCGCAGAAGCCCTACTGGAGCGTAAAGTGACTGACGTATTGCGTTCTGAAATCGGTGCGCGTGAAATCAAGCAGATCGTGTCTGGCCCGCGTAATGTGGCGATATTACCTGCAAACTCAGATTCTTCTGAAGTCACCACAGAAGCGGCGAAAGAAGCGCTTGAGATTGATGGTCAGCGTGATCAAATCATGTCTGAAGTGCTTAACGATACTCGTGAAAGTGCGATGAAGGATTTAGGGGTATACGTGGTCGACTTCCGAATGAAGAAGATCAACCTACCTGATGAAATCAGTGAATCTATCTACCGCCGTATGCGTGCTGAACGTGAATCGGTAGCTCGTAAACACCGCTCACAAGGCCGTGAAAAAGCCGAAGTCATCAAAGCACAAGCAGAGCTTGAAGTGGCCACGATTCTTGCTGAGGCCGATAAAACCGCGCGCGTTACTCGCGGTACCGCCGATGCAGAAGCGGCGAAGATTTACTCGGATGCCTACAAGAAAGATCCTGAGTTCTTCAGCTTCCTGCGTTCATTACGCGCTTACGAAAAATCGTTCAATAGCAAAAATGACATTCTGGTGTTGGATCCCAAAAGTGAGTTTTTCCAATACATGAATAATGCCAAAGGCGCTGCAGCCAAGTAAGCATAACGTCACTTTTTAAAAGGCTCCGTAAGGGGCCTTTGTTATTTGGAGTCAATATGTCACAGACACTTTGGATTGCACTGGGTTTAGTGCTTATTGTTGAAGGCTTGGGGCCATTATTGGCGCCGAGAGGATGGCGGCAGATGGTGGCGCAATTGAGTTTACAACCGGACAATCAATTACGCCGTATCGGCGGGTGTTTGGTGGTTGCTGGGGCCGTCATCGCCTACGTGTTTGCTAGATGAGTTCTCGTGCTAACGTAGGCATTGGACAGTTTAGTAATGTGGTGGTGGGGTTTCGTGAGCCTGATCGGCGAGGTTGGATGTATCGATGTTTCTGACTTTACCGACCACATACTTCATTTGATCTTGCATTCTGGTGATCAATAACTGCTGCTGGGTCAGAGAATCATTCAAGGTTTCAATCGTCTGCTCTTGAAAAGCGAGTTTGCACTCTAAGTCTTCAATACGTTCTTGAAGTTGGGTTAGCGATAATTGTTGCATTTGTCATTTCTCCACACGCCAAGCTTGAGCGATACCAGCTGAGCTACCTGATACGGCACGCTGCTGGGCATCAAAGGTGGCATCATACACGACTGCTTGGGCAGGTCCGCTATCTTTTTTGGTTGCTGATTCAAAGCTGGCGATTTTCTTTCCATCTTGGCTGCTCCACACTTCAACGAGTCCTGATGGTGTACCTGTGATTAACTTTTTACCATCATCGGAAAAGCGTGCGGTAGAAAAAACCAGTTGTCGCCTAAAACTTCGCAGTTGGATGGGTTTATTCTGTGATGTTAAATCCCAAATCAGCGCTTGATTGCCATCATCGGAAGTAAAGGCTAATTTCCCTTCTCTCTGTAACGCAACTCGGTTGACGCGTTGCTCATGATCAAATTGGCGAAGAATTTGCCCAGTCTTGGTATCCCATAGATAAGCGTGATAATCATTGCCTCCAGTCAAGGCATAACGACCATTCGGAGAGAGTGCCACTGAATTCACTTTTTCACGGTGAGCAAGGAACTCCATGCGTCTTCCGTTGACTAAGTCAACGTAAATAGCTTTGCCATTGGTCAATCCTAACAGCACTTGTTCGCCATCGCTGGAGAGATCGACATCGCGGATCAGACCATCAGTAATCGACCAAAGCCCTTTAGCTTGGGTCCAAGCCAGATCCCAAACTGCAAAGTTGTTTTGGCTCGCCGTAATCGCGTAGCGGCCATTGTCAGCAATCCGGATCTTGGAAACAGGGTTGGCCTGCGGATCTTGCGCACCTAAGTCGGACAGTTTTTTGTCTTGCTGGAGATCCCACAGGACCAACTGTTGCTGCTTGGAATAGATCAATGCGAAGCGGCCATCACGGCTTAAACCAAAAGCGGTTGAACCTTCAGGGGCTAAATCCCATCGTTGTTCTGCTTGATTAGCAAAAAAACATCCGCTTAACATGAAGACGATAAGTAAGTAGCAGAGTGAGTGATAAATTCTTCGCATCAAGTCTAATTATCCGTTTGTTGTGTAAAGACAATCATGAAACATACCGCTATATTGGTACAACTCTTTGTTGTGCACCAGTGAGTTGCTGGTTTTTGTGCACAACGCCAAAAGGAATACCTCATAATTGGAGACCTCAATGAAATCACTTTTTAAAGTGTCACTGCTAGCTGCGACAGTAATGCTCGCGGTTGGTTGTCAAAAAGAAGAAGCACCAAAAACTGAAACGGCACCAGCGGCTCAAACCGCGACAGCAAAAACCGTTGAGTTTAAGTCTGAAGATGACAAAGCGGCTTACGCAATCGGCGTGTCATTTGCCAACTATCTGAAAACTAGCATTGAAAAACCAAGTGAAATTGGCATTGAGCTGAACAAAGATCTGGTACTGAAAGGTATTCAACATGTTTTCGCTGGCAATCCAGAAATGAGTGAAGAAGAAACTCGCGCAGCACTAGAGGCTTTAGATAAACGTGTAGCTGAAACCATGCAAGCGAAAGCGACAGAAAAAGCCGCAGAAAATAAGAAGAAAGGAGATGAGTTCCGCGCCCAATTTGAGAAAGAGCAAGGTGTTGTGAAAACACAATCTGGCCTGCTGTACCAAGTGATGACTCCGGCTGAAGGCGATAAGCCAAAAGACACGGATACCGTACAAGTTCACTACAAAGGAACATTGACGGACGGTACTCAATTCGATAGCTCTTATGAGCGTGGCGAGCCAGCAACTTTCCCACTTAACCGTGTGATCCCAGGATGGACGGAAGGCGTACAGCTGATGCCAGTAGGCTCAAAATTCAAACTGGTTATCCCGCCTGAACTGGCTTACGGTGAGCAAGATACTCCAACGATCCCAGCGAATTCAACCTTAGTGTTTGAAGTGGAATTGCTGAAGATTGAAAACGGTAAAGACGCTACCCAATAATCGTTCATTCAGAGCTTGCTTTGTATTTTGTGAGCAGATGAATCACTTAAGGCCTGACTGTGTTCAGGCCTTTTTCTATGCGCTGATCCTAATAAGAATTTGTTCTAAATCACTTGTTGGTAATATTGCAGAATCGTGGTTTAAAATTTTCTGATAAACTTACAGCAATTTGTTGATTTTTCATTCTAAGGTTTAAGCACAGTGACAATGACAGAAACCATGAATGTCGATTTACTGCTAGAGATGGAATCGGTGCACGTAAAGCCATTTACCGAGCACGATAAGGTGATCTTGCGTTCCTATGAAGCAGTTGTCGATGGTATCGCAAGCCTGATTGGTCCATTTTGCGAAATCGTTCTTCACTCGCTCGAAGATTTAAACACGTCGGCGATCAAAATTGCCAATGGTGAAAACACTGGCCGTCAGGTGGGCTCTCCGATTACCGACATGGCGCTGAAAATGCTGCGTGATATTGAAGGATCTGAGCGTAACTTTTCTCGCTCTTATTTCACGCGCGCCAAAGGTGGCGTACTGATGAAGTCGATCACCGTTGCGATCCGTAATGGCGATAACCGAGTGATTGGTTTGTTGTGTATCAACGTCAACCTTGATGCTCCTTTCTCACAAGTGCTGAAATCTTTCATGCCAACCCAGGAAGCACAAGAAGCGGCTTCTTCGGTGAACTTCGCCAGTGATGTTGAAGAGTTGGTGGATCAAACCGTAGAACGTACGATCGAAGAAATCAATGGCGATAAATCGGTCTCCAACAACACCAAAAACCGTCAGATTGTGATGGCGCTGTTTGATAAAGGCATCTTCGACATCAAAGATGCGATCAACCGTGTTGCCGATCGTCTGAACATCTCTAAGCACACGGTTTATCTCTATATTCGTCAGCGCAAAACTGAGGATGATGAGAAGTGAAATCTCTCAATTACACCTTGGTGGTGAACGGGCCACAATACGGCACCCAATCAGCTCGTAATGCCTATCTATTTGCCAAAATGCTGATAGCCAAAGGGCATACGTTGAAAAGTGTGTTCTTTTATCAAGATGGTGTGCTGAATGGTTCGGCAACCCATGTACCAGCCAATGACGAATTCGACTTACTGCAAGGCTGGCAAACGCTCGCTCAAGCACATAACGTGCAACTTGAAACCTGTGTCGCTGCGGCGCTACGTCGTGGGGTGGTGAGTGAGCAAGAGGCTCAACAACACGGTTTAAGTAGCCATAACCTCGCATCTCATTTCACTCAGGCTGGGTTAGGTAGCCTCGCACAAGCGTTATTAGAACAAGATAGGGTGGTGCAGTTTTGAATAAAGTTGCATGGGTATTCCATACTCCACCGCATGGAACAGCCGCAGGGCGAGAAGGGCTTGATGCTATTCTCGCCACGTCAGCTTACAGTGACGAGCAAGCTCTGTTTTTTGTTGGCGAAGGCGTGTTGCAGCTCGTGAAAAATCAGCAACCAGAAGTGATTCTAAGTCGTGACTATATCGCGGCATTCAAGTTGCTGGATCTGTACGATGTTGAAGCGCGCTATGTTTGCCAACAGAGTTTGCAGCACTGGGGGTTGAGTGAGCAAGATCTACTGATTGAGGTCGAAGTGCTTACCGCTCAAAAATTGGCGCAGCGTCTACGCCAATATGATCAATTACTCTCATTCTAAGGAGCTCACATGCTACATATTGTTAAGCACTTAGAAAAACTCCCGTTAGTCAACGCGTATTTATTACCGGGTGATGCCGTATTGTTAACTGAAAATGCCGTTTATGCTGCAGCGGCTCAATCGCCTTATCCAATCAGCCTCAATGATCAAATCTCTTGGACTGTTTTGCAGGAAGATCTGCAAGCGCGTGGTTGGCTGAAAAACATAGATGCTCGAATTACTATTGCGACCATGAGTGATTTTGTCGAATTGACTATAAGTCATGAAAAATCAATAACATGGTAGGTCTGTTTTTTCTGGATTTACAAAGGGGATAAGCAGTCCGGTAGGATCAGCAAAAAAGATCTGTATATTTCTTGACACACCCCCCACTGCTGCATAGAATTTTGCGTCCCTATTTGTGCAATCTGTTTGCATGAGTTGGGGTAGATTTTTCACAAGCTTACTTTAAGTAAATCAGGAGCTAGTTAATGGCAACTATTAACCAGTTGGTTCGTAAGCCACGTGCTAAGCAAGTTGTTAAAAGCAACGTGCCAGCACTAGCTGCGTGCCCACAAAAGCGTGGTGTATGTACTCGTGTTTATACTACTACACCTAAAAAACCTAACTCAGCACTTCGTAAAGTATGTCGTGTACGTCTAACTAACGGTTTTGAAGTTACTTCATACATCGGTGGTGAAGGTCACAACCTACAAGAGCACAGTGTTGTACTGATCCGTGGTGGTCGTGTTAAAGACCTTCCAGGTGTTCGCTACCACACTGTTCGCGGCGCACTTGACTGTGCTGGCGTGAACGACCGTAAACAAGCTCGTTCTAAGTACGGTGTGAAGCGTCCTAAGTCTTAATGGAATCCGTTAAGTAAGGCCAAACACTAAATTAATTTGAATTTTTTGAAAAAACTGAAAAGTTTTGGAAAAAACCTGAAGAAGACAACGGAGAATATTCCATGCCACGTCGTCGCGTCATTGGTCAGCGTAAGATCCTTCCAGATCCAAAGTTCAAATCTGAACTGCTGGCAAAATTCGTTAACATCCTTATGGTTGACGGTAAAAAATCTACTGCAGAGAAAATCGTTTACACTGCACTAGACACTATGGCTGAGAAGTCTGGTAAAGACCACTTAGCTGTTTTTGAAGAAGCTCTTGAAAATGTTCGCCCAGCGGTAGAAGTTAAATCTCGCCGTGTAGGTGGTTCAACTTACCAAGTGCCAGTTGAAGTACGTCCAGTACGTCGTAATGCTCTGGCAATGCGTTGGTTGGTTGAAGCTGCGCGTAAGCGTGGTGAAAAATCTATGGCTGCTCGTCTGGCTGCTGAAATGCTGGATGCGGCTGAAAACAAAGGTTCTGCTGTTAAGAAACGTGAAGACGTTCACCGTATGGCAGAAGCGAACAAAGCGTTCGCTCATTACCGCTGGTAATACCTTCTGTGCTGCGAGGTTCTCTCGCAGCACATTTCTATTTTCTAAGGTTGACCTTAGTAAGAGGATACAATCGTGGCTCGTAAAACTCCTATTGAGCGCTACCGTAACATCGGTATCTGTGCTCACGTAGATGCAGGAAAAACAACCACTACTGAGCGTATTCTGTTCTACACTGGCCTCTCTCACAAAATTGGCGAAGTTCACGACGGTGCTGCGACTATGGACTGGATGGTCCAAGAGCAAGAGCGTGGTATTACCATTACCTCTGCGGCTACCACCACCTTCTGGCGTGGTATGGAAGCGCAATTCCAAGAACATCGCATCAACATCATTGATACCCCTGGACACGTTGACTTTACGATCGAAGTAGAGCGTTCACTTCGTGTGCTTGATGGTGCAGTGGTCGTATTCTGTGGCACATCAGGTGTTGAACCTCAGTCTGAAACCGTTTGGCGCCAAGCTGACAAATACGGCGTTCCACGCATGGTATTCGTTAACAAAATGGACCGTGCCGGTGCAGATTTCTTACGCGTAGTAGGCCAAATTAAACATCGTCTTGGTGCGAACCCTGTTCCTATCCAACTCAACATTGGTGCAGAAGAAGAGTTCAAAGGTGTCATCGACCTTATCAAGATGAAAGCCATCAACTGGAATGAAGCCGATCAAGGCATGAGCTTCACTTATGAAGAAATTCCTGCGGATATGCTTGAGCTTGCCCAAGAGTGGCGTAACCACCTTGTGGAAGCAGCAGCCGAAGCCAGTGAAGAGTTGATGGAAAAATACCTTGAAGATGGTGAACTTAGCGAAGTAGAGATCAAACAAGCTCTGCGTCAGCGCACCATCAATAACGAAATTGTTCTCGCAGCTTGTGGTAGTGCGTTTAAGAACAAGGGCGTACAAGCGGTACTGGATGCCGTGATTGAGTTTCTACCATCACCGACAGATGTTCCTGCGATCAAAGGTATTGATGAACGAGAAAACCATGTTGAGCGTCACGCTGACGACAACGAACCGTTTTCTTCACTCGCGTTTAAGATTGCTACCGATCCTTTTGTTGGCACACTGACTTTTATTCGCGTCTACTCTGGAGTGGTTAACTCGGGTGATGCGGTTTACAACTCAGTGAAGCAAAAGAAAGAGCGCTTTGGCCGTATCGTACAGATGCATGCTAACAAGCGTGATGAAATCAAAGAGATTCGTGCGGGCGACATCGCAGCGGCTATCGGCCTGAAAGATGTCACCACGGGCGATACTTTGTGTGATCCGAATCATGTTGTGATTCTGGAGCGCATGGAGTTCCCTGAACCAGTTATTCAGATCGCTGTAGAGCCACGCTCTAAGGCCGATCAGGAAAAAATGGGTATTGCTCTAGGTAAACTAGCCGCAGAAGACCCATCATTCCGCGTAGAGACTGACGCTGAAACGGGTCAAACGCTGATTTCTGGTATGGGTGAGCTTCACCTAGATATTATCGTCGATCGCATGAAACGTGAGTTTGGTGTCGATTGTAACGTAGGTAAACCTCAGGTGGCTTACCGTGAAACCATTCGTGGTAAATCGGAAGTAGAAGGTAAGTTCGTTCGTCAGTCTGGTGGTCGTGGTCAATATGGTCACGTCTGGCTGAAAATTGAACCTGCTGAGCCTGGTCAAGGGTTTGTCTTCGTTGACGCAATCGCGGGTGGTGTGATTCCAAAAGAGTTTATCAACCCAGTTGCGAAAGGTATCGAGGAGCAAATGAACAACGGTGTGTTAGCTGGCTATCCAGTATTGGATGTTAAAGCTACCCTGTTTGATGGTTCATTCCACGATGTCGACTCCAGCGAAATGGCGTTTAAAATCGCTGGTTCTATGGCATTCAAGAAAGGTGCGCTTGAAGCACAACCTGTTCTTCTTGAGCCGCTAATGAAAGTTGAAATAACCACTCCAGAAGATTGGATGGGTGATGTAGTGGGTGACTTAAACCGTCGTCGCGGCATCATCGAAGGTATGGATGAAGGCCCTGCGGGACTGAAAATCATCCACGCTAAAGTGCCACTTTCTGAGATGTTTGGTTATGCAACTGATCTGCGTTCTGCGACACAAGGTCGTGCTTCTTACTCTATGGAGTTTGCTGAGTACGCTGATGTGCCGAAAAATATTGCAGACGCAATTATCGCAGAACGTGGTTAACCGTTGTTGGTTAATAACGAATCTATTGCGCTAACGTGAGTTGGCGCATAAAATAGCAATTTCTGGCGCGCCTTGGGTATGGTTTACCCAAAGCGAATCATAACTAGGAAGGAACACGATCGTGTCTAAAGAAAAATTTGAACGTACGAAACCGCACGTAAACGTTGGTACTATCGGCCACGTTGACCACGGTAAAACAACTCTAACCGCAGCTATCTGTACTGTACTTGCAAAAGTATACGGCGGTAAAGCTCGTGACTTCGCGTCAATCGACAACGCACCAGAAGAGCGTGAGCGTGGTATTACAATCAATACTTCTCACGTAGAGTACGATACTCCAAACCGTCACTACGCACACGTAGACTGTCCAGGACACGCGGATTATGTTAAGAACATGATCACTGGTGCTGCACAGATGGACGGCGGTATCCTAGTTGTTGCTGCAACAGATGGTCCAATGCCACAAACTCGTGAGCACATCCTGCTAGGTCGCCAAGTAGGTATTCCTTACATCATCGTATTCATGAACAAATGTGACATGGTTGACGATGAAGAGCTTCTAGAGCTGGTTGAGATGGAAGTTCGTGAGCTGCTGTCTGAGTACGATTTCCCAGGTGATGACCTGCCAGTAATCCAAGGTTCAGCACTAGGCGCGCTAAACGGCGAAGCACAGTGGGAAGCGAAGATTGTTGAGCTAGCAGAAGCACTGGATTCATACATTCCAGAGCCAGAGCGTGCAGTAGACATGGCATTCCTGATGCCAATCGAAGACGTATTCTCAATCCAAGGTCGTGGTACAGTAGTAACTGGCCGTATCGAGCGCGGCATCCTGAAAGTGGGTGACGAAGTTGCGATCGTAGGTATCAAAGACACAGTAAAAACTACCTGTACAGGTGTAGAGATGTTCCGTAAGCTGCTTGACGAAGGTCGTGCAGGTGAGAACGTTGGTGCACTGCTACGTGGTACTAAGCGTGAAGAAGTAGAGCGTGGTCAAGTACTGGCGAAGCCAGGTTCAATCACTCCACACACTAAGTTCGAATCAGAAGTATACGTACTGTCAAAAGACGAAGGTGGCCGTCATACTCCATTCTTCAAAGGTTACCGTCCACAGTTCTACTTCCGTACAACTGACGTAACAGGCAGCATCGAGCTTCCAGAAGGCGTAGAAATGGTAATGCCAGGCGACAACATCAAGATGGTTGTAGACCTGATTGCGCCAATCGCGATGGACGAAGGTCTACGCTTCGCTATCCGTGAAGGTGGCCGTACTGTAGGTGCTGGTGTTGTAGCTAAGATCATCGCTTAATTGCGTTTATCTTGCCGCGCAATGCTGCATCGAAAAAGGGGAGCTTCGGCTTCCCTTTTTCATTTTTAGTTATAAGCATTTTCACCTATCTTTGCTGTTGCCACTTCTTTCCGTTTATAGCTAAAACAACCTATTAGTTTCAATAAAAGACAGTGAACCGCTGTCTTCTTCCATCTCTTACCGATATGGCCACCTCTCCTGTTACTTCTCTTATAACCATACGATCTGAATAAAACAGTAAACGCAATAGAAATGGGAGTGATTCTCCTTTATATTTGTGGCGTGGATATGTTGAGGTTGTTTTATGTACGTCTGTTTGTGTCATGGTGTCTCAGACAAAAAAATCAAGAGATTGGTTGCGGAACAAGGGATAACGGATATCAAAGGTATTAAACGCTGTACTGCACTGGGTTCACAGTGCGGTAAGTGTGTACGCCAAGCTAAAGAGATCATTGAGGAGTCATTGATAAGCCAGTTCAAAATGGCCAGTTAGTGGCAGACACTTTTTGACTCTCTTCTAATTGGTTCTACAGTTAATAGAGCCAAAGAGGAGGGCTCTGTTATGAAAGGTGATCCGGTTATTATTCAGCATCTCAACAAAGTGCTTGCTAATGAGTTAATTGCCATCAATCAATACTTTTTGCATGCGCGTATGTACAAGGACTGGGGCTTAAAACATCTGGCTGATAAGGAATATCATGAATCGATTGATGAGATGAAACACGCGGATCATCTTGTCGAGCGCATCTTATTTCTTGAGGGTATTCCCAACTTGCAAGATCTCGGCAAGCTGATGATTGGTGAAGATGTGCACGAGATGTTGGAGTGTGATCTCAAACTTGAGTTAGCCGCCATTCCCGATCTGAAAGAGGCGATTGCTTACGCTGAAAAAGTGCGTGACTACGTATCGCGAGATCTATTTCATGGCATATTGGAAGATGAAGAAGAACACGTCGATTGGTTAGAGACCCAACTCGGGCTTATCGACATGACGGGTATTCAAAATTACTTACAAGCTCAGTTTGTAGATGAAGAATAACGTGAACGACTGATGTACAACATCACAAGGCAGACAGCAACTTATCTGCCTTGTGAGTTTCCTATCTCCCCCAGAGAATTCCCTTGCTAAAGCTGCTTCCTTTCTGTACTATTCCCGCTCCTTAATTCTCGGTCAATTATCATTAGTTCCTTGCTTCCTCTGGATGACCGGGCCAACTCTGGAAGCTGAATAATCCGTAAGGAGCAAATAATGCGTCATTACGAAATCGTATTCATGGTGCACCCAGATCAAAGCGAGCAAGTTGCTGGCATGATCGAACGTTACACTGGCTCAATCACTGAAGCGGGCGGTAAAATCCACCGTCTAGAAGATTGGGGTCGCCGTCAACTGGCTTACCCAATCAACAAACTGCACAAAGCTCACTACGTTCTGATGAACGTTGAAGCTGACCAAGCAGTCGTTGATGAGCTAGAGACTGCTTTCCGTTTCAACGATGCAGTTCTACGTAACATGATCATGCGTACTAAAGCTGCTATTACTGAACCTTCAATCATGCTGAAAGCTCGTGAAGAGCGTGTAAAGCGTGACGAGATGAAGTTCGACGCAGACGTTGAGTAATGGTTTGATGACCAATCGGATCGAGTTGAGCGGCGTTGTCGCAAAGGCTCCGGTTCGAAGCCAAAGTCCATCGGGTGTTAAACATTGCCATTTTTGGCTAGAGCATCGCTCTACGATGGTAGAAGCTGACCTTCCGCGACAAGTTTTTTGTCGATTACCGGTGGTGGTGAGTGGGGCTAGGTCAGATGCATTAACTCAAAATTTAGTACAAGGCAGTAGCATTTTGGTAAGCGGTTTTGTGGCTTACCAAACCAGCCGAAATGGCGTAGGTAAATTAGTGCTGCATGCCGACAAAATTTCTCAAATATAGATCAGGAGATAGCCCATGGCTCGTTTCTTCCGTCGTCGTAAATTCTGCCGTTTTACTGCAGAAGGCGTACAAGAGATTGATTACAAAGACGTAGCAACTCTCAAGAACTACATCACTGAAGCTGGTAAAATCGTTCCTAGCCGTATCACTGGTACAAGCGCTAAATATCAGCGTCAGCTAGCTCGTGCAATCAAACGCGCTCGCTACCTAGCTCTACTGCCGTACACTGACAAGCATCAGTAATCGGCACCGTTTATTAAGAAAGAGGATTAAGCAATGCAAGTTATTCTACTTGATAAAATCGGTAACCTAGGCAGCCTTGGCGATACAGTAAACGTTAAATCTGGTTACGCTCGTAACTTCCTTATCCCACAAGGTAAGGCAGTAATGGCAACTAAAGCTAACGTTGCAATGTTTGAAAGCCGTCGTGCAGAGCTAGAAGCAAAAGTTGCTGAGCAACTGACTGCTGCTCAAACTCGCGCTGACCAAGTTAACGCTCTGGAAGCAGTTGTTATTGCTTCTAAAGCTGGTGACGAAGGTAAACTGTTCGGTTCTATCGGTACTCGTGATATCGCTGATGCAATCACTGCAGCTGGCGTTAAAGTATCTAAGAGCGAAGTTCGCCTGCCTGAAGGCGCTCTGCGCAACGTTGGTGAATTCGAAGTTAGCGTTCAACTTCACTCTGAAGTTTTCGCAACTGCGAAAGTACAAGTTGTTGCTGAGTAATTTCAGTTACTGACGAATATGAAAACACCAGCTTCGGCTGGTGTTTTTTTATGAGTTAAAACTGGAAGGATAGATTGACCGATAAAACGCTGTCTGCTTTGCTTAAGCCTTCAGGTACACGGTTGTGATACTGACGAGACTGGCGAATTTTTAATGCGATATTTTTTGTGATTTTGTTTGTTAGACTGATGTCGCTATCAACGCTGGTATTACTTTCCCCTGAGACTAACGTTAGTTCGGCGGCGAAACGCAAGTTGGTTAAGGCTTGCCATTCACTTTTCAAATTACCACGAAAGATCGGTTCATCGACCTGGTCGGGAAACACGATATCATCATCATCGATTTCATCTTGATTCGGCTTTTGGTAGCGAAAACCAGGACCTAATTCGAGTTCGAGCACCCAATCCTCAGTGTAGGCAAACTGGTAGCCGAGACCTGCAGAGAGTGTGTAATCTTTAAAGTAGGCGCTATAACGAGAATCAGTGCCATAGAAACTGCCATACAAATAGGTTTTCGGACCGAGTTTATAGTCACTTTGTAGGGCGTAAGTCGATTGACGCTTATCTTCTTTGTTGTTTTTATCTAGCTTATAGAACTTCCATTCACCATAGGTACGGTGACGCCCTAAGGTATATTCGGATTTGACTCTGGAATTGAGGGACTGTGAGTCACTATTTCCCGTATGTGCTTGATAGCCAAACTCGACCTGATGACTCCAAGGTGAAGGTAATACAATGTCATCCTTTTGCTCTATCTGTTCATCGGCGAGTGCAGGAACGCAGAGCAATAGGCCAGCCCAAGTTAAGCATTTTCGAAACACAACCACCTCATTCATTTTTAGGGTGGCGGCATAGTAAAAACTCTCCACTCTGCTTGGGTCAACCCTAGGTCAATTCTGGTTAGGCGGCGCACAAACTTTCGTTGGTTTAATTACAAATCACGGATTCTCGTTATAATGGCGGACATTCAAAAGTTACTTAAAGCGAAGTCATGGCAGATCCACGTACTGATAATCGAAACCGTAAAACTTCCGATGCACAAGTTGATGCAATTAAACTCCCACCGCACTCGTTAGAAGCTGAGCAATCTGTTATTGGGGGCTTGCTGCTGGATAATGAGCGCTGGGATACGGTCTCAGAACACGTGGTGACGCAGGACTTCTACAGCCGACCGCATCGATTGATTTTCGATGGTGTGAAATCCATTTTGGAGGCGAGTAAGCCACTTGATTTAATCACACTGTCTGAATACCTTGAGCAGCGTGAACAGTTGGAAGATGTTGGCGGCTTTGCCTATTTGGCCGATTTAGCCAAGAACACCCCAAGTGCCGCGAATATCAATGCGTATGCAGAGATTGTGGCAGAGCGTGCGTTGGTACGTAACCTGATTGGTGTGGCAAACGAAATTGCGGATGCGGGATACGATCCGCAAGGACGTAATGCCGAAGACCTGCTCGATCTGGCGGAAAGTAAAGTATTTGCGATTGCGGAAGCGCGTACCAGTGAAAATGAAGGCCCGAAAAACGTTGATAGCATTTTGGAGCGTACCTTAGAGCGGATTGAGCTGCTGTACAAAACGCCGCAAGATGGGGTGACAGGGGTTAATACTGGCTTTACTGATCTCAATAAGAAAACCGCCGGTTTACAAGGTTCCGATTTGATCATTGTCGCGGCACGTCCTTCAATGGGTAAAACCACGTTTGCGATGAACCTGTGTGAAAATGCGGCAATGGAACAAGAGAAGCCAGTGCTGATCTTCTCGCTTGAGATGCCAGCAGAACAGATCATGATGCGTATGCTCGCCTCGTTATCACGCGTTGATCAAACCAAAATTCGTACCGGTCAGCTCGATGATGAAGATTGGGCGCGTATCTCTTCTACCATGGGGATCCTCATGGAGAAGAAGAACATGTACATCGATGACAGCTCTGGCCTAACTCCCACTGAAGTTCGCTCGCGTGCACGACGTATTGCGCGTGAACACGGCGGTTTGTCTCTTATCATGGTCGACTATTTGCAGTTAATGCGCGTTCCTGCGTTAACCGATAACCGTACCCTTGAAATTGCTGAGATTTCTCGCTCATTGAAGGCCTTGGCCAAAGAGTTGAATGTACCTGTTGTGGCATTGTCGCAGTTGAACCGTTCTTTGGAGCAGCGTGCAGATAAACGACCAGTTAACTCGGATTTGCGTGAATCGGGATCTATCGAGCAGGACGCGGACTTGATCATGTTTATCTATCGTGATGAGGTTTATCACCCAGATAGTGCACTGAAAGGGACGGCGGAAATCATTATCGGTAAACAGCGTAACGGTCCGATTGGTTCGGTACGCTTAACTTTCCAAGGACAATATTCTCGTTTCGACAACTATGCGGGACCTGCATTTGACGATGAGTAATTCGATGAACTATATGAAGGCGGCCACCGCTTACATTAATTTGGATGCGTTGCAGCACAACTTGCAGCGCGTTAAGCAGCAAGCGCCAGACAGTAAAATTATGGCGGTGGTGAAAGCCAATGGTTATGGACATGGCCTACGTCATATCGCACGTTATGCGATGGGTGCCGATGCTTTCGGTGTCGCTCGAATTGAAGAAGCATTGCAACTGCGTGCCAGTGGCGTAGTGAAACCCATTTTGTTGCTTGAGGGATTCTATTCTCCCGGTGATTTGCCAGTATTGGTCACCAACAACATCCAGACAGTCGTGCATTGTGAAGAGCAATTACAAGCACTGGAGCAAGCTCAGCTAGAGACTCCGGTCATGGTATGGCTGAAAGTCGACAGCGGGATGCATCGGTTAGGGGTTCGCCCTGAGCAATATCAAGACTTCGTCACGCGTTTACATCAGTGTGATAATGTGGCGAAACCACTGCGTTACATGAGCCACTTTGGCTGTGCTGATGAGTTAGATAAATCGACCACAGCAGCACAAACCGAGTTGTTCTTATCACTGACCCAAGGCTGTCAGGGTGAGCGTTCTCTTGCGGCGTCGGCTGGGTTGCTGGCTTGGCCTCAAAGCCAACTGGAATGGGTGAGACCGGGTATTATCATGTACGGCGTTTCACCATTTTCGGAAAAGAGTGCCGCCCAGTTAGGTTACCTGCCGGTCATGACATTAAAATCGCACTTGATTGCAGTGCGTGATGTGAAAGCGGGAGAGAGTGTTGGCTATGGTGGTACTTGGACTAGTCAACGTGATACCAAAATTGGCGTGATTGCGATTGGTTATGGTGATGGTTATCCACGCACCGCGCCGAATGGGACGCCGGTGGTGGTCAATGGTCGCCGTGTACCGATTGCGGGACGCGTGTCGATGGATATGTTGACCGTCGATTTAGGGCCAGAGGCCAGCGACTGTGTCGGCGATGAAGCCATGCTGTGGGGATGTGAACTCCCAGTAGAGGAAGTGGCCGCCCATATCGGCACGCTTGGGTATGAGTTAGTCACTAAACTCACGTCGCGAGTGGAAATGTCTTATTCAGGAGCAGGCATTTAGCCTGCTTATTTATGACCTCACTCTCCGTCTACTCAAATGTCGGTGAGTGAGCCACTTGGTTACTCATTCACCCTGAATCGTGGCGATTATCCTCCTTGCTCCGCCATGATCCCTATGCTCACCCAGGTAGATTCCCTGCCAAGTTCCTAACGCCAGTTGACCATTGCAAATTGGTATGCTCACACTGCATCCGAGTAATGAAGATTTGATGTGAGCAGGCATGTCATCATCGCCCTCATAAATGTGCCGATAGTAAGGCGCACCCTCAGGAACTACGTGGTTAAAATGGGCTTCCATATCTTGGCGTACAGTAGGATCGGCATTTTCATTGATGGTGAGACTAGCGGAAGTATGTTGCACAAATAAATGTAGCAAACCGACATTTAACGCTTTTATCTGCGGTAATTGTTGTTCAATTTCATCAGTAATGAGATGAAACCCGCGCGGGCGCGGCCTTAATTGGATGGGTTGCTGCTGCCACATTACGCCAGCTCCTTAAGTATATTGGCAAAGTGAATGTTTAAGGGTAAGGTGAGCGACTTAGATTACCAGACAAAAATGAGTTGTGGTCGGTGTTTACGTGACCTATCGCAAAGTGGGTGCAAATGAGTTCGCTCATAATGATGCACTGAAAATTAATTACATGTTATTCCCACGCGGAAAACTCATTTTTAACCTATTCTTTTTGCTTAAATCGGGGATTTCATCAGCAGCCTATGTCTGCATCGAGATGAAATAAAACCACTGTAACATCGGGATAGATGCCATGTTGAAAAATATCAATCCAACACAAACTCAAGCTTGGAAAGCGCTGACTGCGCATTTTGAATCCGCTCAGGATATGGACCTCAAAGCACTTTTTGCGCAAGACAGCGAGCGTTTTGCCAAATACTCTGCGCGCTTTGGGCAAGACATTCTGGTCGATTATTCGAAAAACCTTGTGAATGCTGAAACCATGCAACACCTGTTTGCGTTGGCCAAAGAAACGGGTCTGCAATCTGCCATCACCGCGATGTTTAAAGGTGAAGCGATCAACCAAACCGAAGATCGTGCGGTACTGCACACTGCATTACGTAATCGTAGCAATTCACCTGTGCTGGTGAACGGTGAAGATGTGATGCCAGCTGTGAACGCTGTACTGGCTAAAATGAAAGCCTTCTCTGAGCGTGTGATTGGCGGTGAGTGGAAAGGTTTCACCGGCAAAGCGATTACTGATGTAGTGAATATCGGTATCGGTGGTTCTGACCTTGGTCCTTACATGGTCACGGAAGCTCTGGTGCCTTATAAGAACCATCTGACCATGCATTTTGTGTCAAATGTGGATGGTACGCACATGGCGGAGACACTGAAAAAAGTGGATCCTGAAACCACGCTATTCCTTGTGGCTTCCAAAACTTTCACCACCCAAGAGACCATGACTAACGCACACACAGCGCGTGATTGGTTCTTAAAAGCGGCGGGCGATGAAGCACATGTTGCCAAGCACTTTGCTGCGCTATCAACCAATGGTAAAGCGGTCGCTGAGTTTGGTATCGACACCGAGAACATGTTCGAATTTTGGGATTGGGTAGGCGGTCGTTACTCATTGTGGTCAGCGATTGGTCTTTCTATCATTCTGTCTATTGGTTACGACAACTTTGTTGAACTGTTGGCGGGTGCGCATGAAATGGATCAGCATTTCGTGAATACACCGTTTGAAAGCAATATTCCGGTGATTTTGGCGCTGATTGGTATTTGGTATAACAACTTCCACGGTGCAGAATCTGAAGCGATCCTGCCTTACGATCAATATTTGCATCGCTTCGCGGCTTACTTCCAACAAGGCAATATGGAATCGAACGGTAAGTATGTTGATCGTGATGGCAACCCAGTGACTTACCAAACTGGGCCGATTATTTGGGGTGAGCCAGGCACTAACGGACAGCACGCGTTCTACCAACTGATTCACCAAGGTACTAAACTGATCCCGTGCGATTTCATTGCTCCGGCGCTCAGTCATAACGTAGTGAGCGATCACCACCAAAAACTGATGTCTAACTTCTTTGCCCAGACGGAAGCTCTAGCCTTTGGTAAATCAGCGCAAGCGGTACAAGCTGAATTAGAAAAAGCAGGTAAGTCGGCGGCAGAAATCGCAGCGTTAGTGCCATTCAAAGTGTTTGAAGGCAATCGTCCAACCAACTCGATTCTGGTCAAGCAAATTACACCACGCACACTGGGTAACTTGATTGCGATGTACGAACACAAAATCTTCGTACAAGGTGTGATTTGGAATATCTTCAGTTTCGACCAATGGGGTGTTGAGCTAGGCAAGCAGCTGGCGAACCAGATCCTACCTGAATTGGCGGATAATGCCGATGTGAATTCGCATGACAGTTCTACCAACGGTTTGATCAACGCATTTAAAGCCTTTCGCGCTTAATGTATTGACCTAACACGTTGGATGCCAAGGCCTTACTTTTACGTAGGGCCTTTTTATTGCTCCTAAACTGGGCATCTGTTTGTTTCACTGCAATCGAAAGTTCATTTTTTCACTGTACTTGGTCATAAAACAGACACGTGACCACGATTAACTACTGCTATCGCTAGGGTGATAGGGCTTCTTCTGTATGTCAGAAACGACTATTCAGACTAAAACGCGAACATCTCAACGTAAGGTGTCTCAACAGAATGCTGTTCAGCATTACCGCTCGCAACTCGAGCAACGAATCAGGAGATCGGCTCAATTTCGGTCGGGCAGAGTGATGAATGCCATGCCCAATATCACTAGCCATCAATCATGGTGGGAAGTGGCATGGAGTTATTTAGGCGGGAGATCACAGCTTAAACCTTGTAGTGAGCTGCCTTTCTTACCAATCAATTCCCACCTATTGCAAACCTGTAGTGATGACTTACGAGTGACTTGGCTTGGTCATTCCAGCTTGTTTATTGAGTTGGATGGCGTAAGAGTGATGACCGATCCAGTCTTTGACTACGCCTCTCCGTGGCTCGCGAAAGCATGGTTTAAGCGCAATATGCGGAATGGTGATACACGTGAACAGCTGCCTCTACCCGATATCATTTTGATTTCCCATGATCACTATGATCATCTTGAGCAAGCGAGTATTGAATATTATGCCACTCAGCCCGTGACATTTTATGTTCCTTTAGGTGTTGGTGGTCATTTGATTCGCTGGGGAGTGACACCTGAAAAGATCATTGAGTTTGATTGGTGGGAGAGCTTTCAATTTCGCGGTATAGAGTTTATCTGTACGCCAGCCAATCATAATTCAGGTCGTTACTACTTAGATCGCAATGCGACCTTATGGTGTTCATGGCTGATCAAAAGTAGTGAGACAAGCCTGTTTTTCAGTGGTGATACTGCTTATGACGAGCACTTTGCGCAGATAGCTGAACGATATGGACCGATTGATTTGGCCTGTTTAGAAGTCGCAGCGGATGTAAAAGGGCAAAAAGGTTACCCAGTAGAAAATTGGGGGCACATGCAAGCGTCACAGACTGTACAAGCTTTTCACGATTTAAATGCAAGGAAGTTGATGCCTATCCATTGGGCAACCTACGAACTGTTTACCCATCGTTGGGATGAACCGATGGAGGATCTTCTCAAGCATTGTGAAGCTGAAGAGCTTGAATTATTGACCCCGATGGTTGGAGAAATTCTCACCATAGCTCAGGTCACGGCGACCGAACGTTGGTGGCAAGGATTAAAGACTCGGCAAGAGGATATCAGCCTGCATTGGGAGTTGGGCTTTGCTTGTTCGCTATTGCTGCTATTAATGGTGGTTTAGTCAGTATGCTCAGATAAAACAAAACCGGACCTCATGTGTCCGGTTTTCGCTTGTTTCATCGAAGACGAAAAGTCAGTGAATTTTGGTTGTAACAGCTGTTATAAAGCGAGCCAGAGGCTCCAAACTACTCGAAACAGATTTCGATGAACGCATTACCCCAAGGTGAGGAGAACGGCATGATGATGATCGCCCCTTCACACTTGTGACGGATGGTGTGTCCTCGGCCAGATACGACCACTGGTGTGGCCATATCAAAATCAAAGCCGCTTTCAGCCAAAATTCGCTTAGCTCCACCTGTGACCATGTTGGTAATTTCACCCACCATGTCAGTAACTTCTTCGTTAAGACCATTTGGGCGTTCGCCAAGCATATTCTGCATAATTTCCAGTGCGAGACTTTCATCAAAGGTGATCGACATTGAGCCACGCGTTGTTGGGCCGATCATACCGATGAGGCCGGAAACATCACCGCGAGCAATTTCGTCTTTTTTAATCCGTGGTTTTTGAGGCTTCAACTCAAGGGAAGCCATGGTTTTCAACACGTTCATTAAAGACGCTAAAAACGGGTTTACAAATTCAGCGCGCATAACCTTCTTCTATTGTTGCTTCTTCTCTTTTGAGAGACAGGTTTGACAAACTCCATGTGATTCGATGACATGATTGCTTATCGTAAAACCGTGTTTCTCCGCGTTACTTGCTAGCAAGGCTACCAGACTATCATCCCGAGATTCAATGACGTTACCGCACTGGTCACAAATCAATAGATGTGAAAAGTGCTTATGGGCATTACATGAACAGCAAGATATAAAACTGTTCGTTGACTCCACTCGGTGAATAAAGCCTTGTTCTAGCAAAAAATCCAGTGCTCGGTATACAGTCGGAGGTTTCGCTTGTGGTTCACTTTTTTTAAGATCTTCCAACAGCTCGTAGGCACTCGACGAGCGCTTACTTGCACAAATCAACTCAAATACAGTTTTACGCTGTGAGGTGAGCCGAACTCCTCTGGCTGCACATATTTCTTCTATTTGCTTCGTTAGCTTGTTGTCCAAAACTATCACCATCACTGTTGGACTTTAGTAATAATATACTATGTAGAGATGAATATCGTTGAGACACTAAATAAAATCCACATGAAACTGGGTGGTTGATAAAGTCATCCCGTTGAATAGGCGTAAATTACCTTATCTGGTGCAAAAACGATACCGCTAACCTCGGTTACTTGAAGCGAGTGTGTCATCTGTAACATTGTTAACGGTATTACTTATGTTGCGATGGGTTGACCATTCTCTCTAAACCAGATTCTCGAACAAAGATTAGCGCTCAAGCAAAGATACGATTAAAATGCCGGACTTTGATTTTTCGCCACCGTGCGGTGGTTGTTTTTGACTGAAATGGGGACGTTCACCTATGACTCACTCATGCAGACTTTCAGTTGCTCCAATGCTCGATTGGACCGACCGCCACTGCCGTTACTTTCACCGTTTGCTCTCTTCGCAAACTCTTTTGTATACCGAAATGGTCACGACAGGGGCAATCATTCATGGTCGCGGTGATTTTCTGGCTTATAACCAAGAAGAGCATCCAGTGGCGTTGCAGTTTGGTGGTTCTAATCCTAAGGATTTGGCGCATTGTGCAAAATTAGCGCAAGAGCGTGGCTATGATGAAATTAACCTGAATGTAGGCTGCCCTTCGGATCGTGTGCAGAATGGTCGTTTTGGTGCTTGTTTAATGGCAGAGCCTGAATTGGTCGCTGAATGTGTTGCTGCAATGCGCTCGGTAGTCGATATCCCGGTGACAGTGAAAACTCGAATTGGTATTGATGATCAAGATTCGTATGAGTTTTTGACTCAGTTTATCTCCACCGTCGCTGAAAAAGGCGGCTGTGAGCAATTTACCATTCATGCGCGTAAAGCATGGCTGAGTGGCTTAAGCCCGAAAGAGAACCGAGAAATTCCGCCGTTGGACTATTCAAGAGCGTATCAAATCAAACGTGATTTTCCGCACTTAACTATTGCGGTCAATGGTGGTGTGAAAACGTTGGAAGAAGCGAAACTGCATCTTCAACATCTTGATGGTGTGATGATTGGGCGTGAGGCGTACCAAAGTCCTTACTTACTTGCAGAAGTGGATCAGCAAATTTTCGAGCTGGATACACCAGTGAAAAAACGTTCGCAAGTGATCCATGAAATGTTGCCTTATATTGAGCGTGAGTTATCTCAAGGTACGCATCTCGGTCATATGACTCGCCATATGTTAGGGCTGTTCCAAAATATGCCGGGTGCACGTCAATGGCGACGCCATATTAGTGAAAATGCGCATAAACAAGGTGCTGGGTTGGAAGTAGTCGAGCAAGCCTTGGCAAAAATTCCGTATCAAGATCTTGGAGTGTAAAAAACACCGCATTTTAGCAAAATTCACACTATTCTCTTGTGAGTCAATCGGTGTCGGATCGATTGACTCTATTTTTATTTGAAGAATCATTGAGTTAGTATTTTTGTGTGGTTGGCGCGAAAACTGCTTATTAATCATGAATCGACAAGAGGAGTGCTCACGATGTTTGAATTGATCTTTATTTTGGTATTTGCCGCAACACTATTGGTTACGGGGATCACCTTGCTTAGCGTATTTGGCGCAATGGCGCTGGCTTTCTTAATCATGGCGCTGTTTGGTATGCTGGGTATCGTATTGAAATTGCTGCCGTGGCTGTTGATTGTCTTGCTAGTGGTCTGGTTGATGCGTGACAAAGTGAGCCCTTCACGTCGGTAATGACAAAACCCTTCGTCGTTTTTCGGTTTGTGTTACCATCATCCACCTTAAAATCATTGAATCCCAATATAACGGAGCATAGCTCATGAACCGAACTGCATCGGTGGCGTTGGTCACTGCATTGATGATCTCACCTTTATCCGCTTTTGCCGCTGGGTCATTCTATACTGCATCAGTGGGTGCAGATATGTGGTTGGCGAGCACGAAAATTGACAACACTCGTCGTGATGATGCCAATGCCCCAACACTCTATATAGCGTTTGAACATGATTTTCCCTATTTGCCGAATGCAAGCTTGCGCTATACCAATTTAGAAGCGGATTTTGCCTCATTCGATAAATACGATTACACCTTTTACTACCAAGTGTTAGATCGTGAATTGATGAAGTTTGATGCGGGTATCACGCTGACTCAGTACGCGAATAGTAACTATCGAGCACCTGATGCTCGTCGCTACGATTTTGATCAAACGACGTTTAATTGGTACGCGAGTGCAGAAATTGCTATTCCTCATACTCCATTTGATGTGATTGGCCAATTTGATTTCGGCAACAACAGCGATCTGAAGTCGTCAGATGTAGTTGCCGGATTGCAATATCACTTACCGATTCGAGCGGGTGAATTAGCCTTTAAAGCCGGTTATCGTGTCGTGGATCTCGAATTTACTGAACTTGCCAAGCAGTCGGCGGATGTAAAACAGTCTTTCGTGTTTGCGGATGGTTGGTTCCTTGGCGCGCAATTTAGCTTTTAATTGATATTCTCAATATTGCATTTGTTGCGAATCAATACGTTTTAAATGGGCCACAAGTTGGCTCATTTTTGCTATTTGGACCATGCTTAGTTTTATCAATAAGCCAAGGATGGAAAGCAAAATGAAGATTCCGGAGTTAAGAGAGCTATATCAAACCCAACAGTTGGTTGAAGCGATAATAGAACCTTCCCTTCAAAATGGGGAATGGATTGTAGAATTTCGCCATCAAATGGGCGGCTTTGTGTTGCTTACGGATGAAAATGGCGAAGAGTGCCGTTATATCGATCTCGATAGCGCTTCGCAATCCGCCATGGCGGTTGGGTTTCGTCAAGTTCGAATTGAAAACCAGTAGCGAGATGGTTAAGTCAAAAAGTTATAAAACATTCACATCTATTCTTTCTTGTTATTAAAAAGAGTGATTAATCTATCGTCATGAAATGAATAGGGAAGTCGTGACGATGTCTTTAGGAAACACTCTACCTCCGGCACTAGCTGGGCTCGCTAGTCCGTTAAATGATCTACAACTCAATCAACTTCAACAGACAGTTACCCAACTCAATCCCCAGCAATTGGCTTGGGTGAGTGGTTATTTTTGGGGGCTTAGTCAATCCAATGCGCTGAATACCCCTCAATTGTCTTCTGCGCAAACACTGCCGCTGGCTGCTGCTGGCAAATTAACCATTATTTTTGCTTCGCAAACGGGAAATGCGAAAGGCGTTGCCCAAGCGTTATTGAAAGAAGCGCAAGCGGAAGGTATTAATACCCAACTGTTTGATGCTAGTGATTACAAAGGCAAAGACTTAACTAAAGAAACTCATGTGATCTTTGTTGCTTCAACCAATGGTGAAGGAGAAGCTCCTGATAATGCATTGGCTTTGCATGAATTCTTAAAATCGAAAAAAGCGCCCAAGCTGCCTAATCTTAAATACGGCGTCTTAGGGTTGGGGGATTCCAGTTATCAGTTTTTCTGCCAAACCGGCAAAGATTTTGACCAGTTTTTAGAAAACCTTGGGGCGCAACGTCTGGTTGAGCGCTTAGATGCGGATGTCGATTATCAGACTGCAGCGACTGAGTGGCGCAAGCAAGTGCTGTCTATTTTGAAAGATGAGCTGACAGGAGCCACGGCAGTGACGAGCGTGGTTACTTTCGCAGTGAGCCAGACAGCTGAGAGTCATTACAGTAAAGAGCAACCTTACACGGCGAGCTTATCGACGAGCCAAAAAATTACTGGCCGTGATTCAGGCAAAGATGTACGCCATATCGAAATTGATTTGGCCGATTCTGGCATCACATATCAACCGGGTGATGCATTAGGTGTGTGGTATGAAAACCGTCCACAGCTGGTTAATGCCCTACTCGATAGCGTAGGACTTTCTGGTCATGAAGAAGTACAAGTGGATGGTGAAACGCTTTCTCTGCATTCGGCACTGACTCATCATTATGAAATTACTGCAGCCAATCCGCAGTTGGTGGCGCAATTTGCTGAGCTTGCACAAAGCGAAAAGCTCACCTCTTTAGCCCAAGATAAAGAGGCACTGCGTGAATACGCGACGCGTACACAAGTGATTGATGTGTTGCGCGAAGAAAAAGTCACCCTTTCCGCGATTCAACTGTTATCACTTCTCCGTCGTTTAACGCCGCGTCTATATTCGATTGCCTCTAGTCAAAGTGAGGTGGGGGAAGAGGTGCATCTGACGGTTGGGGTGGTCGAGTATGAGTATAAGGGAGCGCAACGCTTGGGTGGTGCATCCAGCTTCTTAGCTCATCAATTAGAAGAAGGTGCTCCAGTTAAAGTCTTTGTTGAGCACAATAACAACTTCAAGTTGCCGAGTGATGATAATGCTCCGGTGATCATGGTTGGCCCCGGAACGGGAATTGCTCCTTTCCGCAGTTTTATTCAAGAGCGTGAAAACCGTGGCGCAGCAGGGAAAAACTGGCTGTTGTTTGGTGATCGCACCTTTACCCAAGATTTCCTCTACCAAGTTGAGTGGCAAAAATATCTTAAGTCTGGTGTGCTTAACCGCTTAGATGTGGCTTTCAGCCGTGATCAGCATGAAAAAGTGTATGTACAGCATCGTTTGTTAGAACAGGCGGAGTTGTTGTGGCAGTGGCTACAGGAAGGTGCTTATTTCTACGTGTGCGGTGATGCATCACGTATGGCGAAAGATGTGCACCAAGCATTGATTACTGTCGTAGAGCAACAAGGTGGCTTGAATCGTGAGCAAGCTGAAGAGTATGTGAGTGAACTGCGTAAAGAAAAACGTTATCAAAGGGATGTCTACTAATGAGCGCAAATGAAAACCCATCAGTACAAGAGGTGCTTGGCGAAGTGCTCGGCCCATGGTCGGATAATGAACGCCTAAAGCGCGAGAGTCATTTTCTACGCGGGACGATCGAGCAAGATCTGCAAGATCGCATTACCGGCGGCTTTACCGCAGACAACTTCCAACTCATCCGCTTTCATGGCATGTATCAGCAAGATGATCGTGATATCCGTGCTGAGCGTAGCAAGCAGAAGCTTGAGCCTTTGCACAATGTCATGCTCCGTGCGCGTATGCCGGGAGGGATCATCACTCCTCACCAGTGGCTCGCGATCGATAAGTTTGCAACCGAACATACTCTGTACGGCAGTATCCGTTTAACCACACGACAAACGTTTCAGTTTCACGGTGTGCTTAAGCCGAATATCAAACTGATGCATCAAACCTTAAACAGCATTGGTATCGATTCGATTGCGACCGCAGGGGATGTGAACCGTAACGTTTTGTGTACCTCTAACCCCGTGGAATCTCAGCTGCATCTCGAAGCCTACGAGTGGGCAAAAAAGATCAGTGAGCACCTACTGCCGAAAACACGCGCTTATGCCGAAATTTGGTTGGATGGTGAAAAGGTGGAAGGACCCGATGAAGAGCCCATTTTAGGTTCAAACTATTTACCGCGTAAGTTCAAAACGACCGTTGTGATCCCGCCACATAATGATGTGGATGTACACGCCAATGACTTGAACTTTGTCGCGATTGGTGAAAATGGCCAGTTGGTCGGTTTTAACGTGTTGGTGGGTGGTGGCCTTGCGATGACGCACGGCGATACTTCAACCTATCCTCGTCGTGCCGATGACTTTGGTTTTATTCCTTTGGAGAAAACGTTGGAGGTTGCGGCTGCGGTGGTGAGTACGCAACGCGATTGGGGTAACCGCTCTAACCGTAAAAATGCCAAAACCAAGTACACCTTAGATCGTGTCGGGGTTGAGGTATTTAAAGCCGAAGTTGAAAAACGCGCGGGAATTGCGTTTGCACCAAGCCGAGCTTATGAGTTTACCAGCCGTGGCGATCGGATTGGTTGGGTTGAAGGCATCGATGGCAAACATCATTTAACCCTGTTTATTGAAAATGGCCGCTTATTGGATTTTCCGGGTAAGCCACTGAAAACGGGTGTCGCTGAAATTGCTAAGGTGCATCAAGGCGATTTCCGGATGACGTCTAACCAAAACTTGATTGTGGCTGGTGTGCCAGCGGATCAGAAACAGCACATTGAGCAGCTCGCACGTGAACATGGCTTGATTGATGATGGTGTGAGTGAGCAGCGTATCAATTCTATGGCGTGTGTGGCCTTCCCAACTTGTCCATTGGCGATGGCGGAAGCCGAGCGTTTTCTACCTTCTTTTGTCACAGAAGTGGAAGGTATTTTGGCAAAACATGCGTTACCAAAAGAAGAGAACATCATTTTGCGTGTGACGGGCTGCCCGAATGGGTGCGGTCGAGCCATGTTGGCTGAGATTGGCCTAGTCGGTAAAGCACCGGGTCGCTACAACCTCCATTTAGGCGGCAATCGAAATGGAACGCGCATTCCTAAGATGTATAAAGAGAACATTACCGATACGCAAATCCTTCAAGAAATTGATGAGTTGGTGGGACGCTGGGCGAGTGAGCGTCTGGAAGGAGAAGAATTTGGTGATTTCACCATCCGCGCAGGCATTATTGAAGAGGTCATTATCTCGAAGAGGGATTTCTATGCCTAACCGTACCGCTCCAACACTAGAAGAGTTACTAACGTTAAATAAGGTGCAGCAAACGCTGCGCCTAACGGAAGTCAATCAACATCTGGAATCCCTCAGCGCGCAAGAGCGCGTCGTATGGGCTCTAGAAAATCTGCAGGGCAATCATGCACTGTCATCGAGCTTTGGTATCCAAGCCGCAGTGATGCTTCATTTATTGACTTCAGTGAAGAGTGACATTCCTGTCGTTTTAACCGATACCGGCTATCTGTTCCCAGAAACCTATCAGTTTATCGATGAGCTGACTGAGCGCCTCAATCTGAACTTAAAAGTTTACTCCGCGCCTGTATCAGCGGCTTGGCAAGAAGCTCGCTACGGAAAACTGTGGGAACAAGGTGTTGAAGGGATCGAACGCTATAACCAGATCAATAAAGTAGAACCGATGCGTAGAGCGTTGGATGAACTTAATATCGGTACGTGGTTTTCTGGCTTACGACGCGAGCAGTCACAATCACGAGCAAGCTTACCGATTCTATCGGTACAAAATGGCGTGTTTAAATTCCTGCCAGTGATCGATTGGACTAATAAAGAGGTGCACTATTATCTCAAGGATAATGATCTGCCTTACCATCCACTTTGGGAACAAGGCTATCTTTCGGTTGGAGATACGCACACGACACAGAAATGGCAACCGGGGATGAGTGAAGAGCAAACTCGCTTCTTTGGTTTAAAGCGTGAGTGTGGGTTACACGAAGATAATCAGTAAACGCGTTCGTTTTCTATTTAAACGTAATAAAGAGAGGCTGCCGTGATGCAGCCTCTCGCGTTATCTCAGCCTCTAAAGAATAACTCTGTGGATAAGCTGTCATAAAATTCTGAGTAAAGTGGGATAAATAAGCCCTTGCGCGCAAATGCAGCGATTAAGCGCTATTTCTATAAATTTTCTCAAAAAACACTTGCCAGTGTGAAGCGGATCTCTATAATGCGCCCTCGTTGACGCAGCAAGGGCTCACAGCCAAATCGATGCCTCAACAGGCCAGAAAAGAAAATTGAAAAAAGTGTTTGACACAAAATCGATTCTCGCTAAAATGGCCGCCTCTTCTGAAGCAGACCGCTAAGAAGAGCGCTCTTTAACAATATAAACCAATCAATCTGTGTGGGCACTCGTTGATGATAATCAAAAAAAGATTTATCAATGAACTGAGTGACCATTTGAATGAGCAATCATTCAGCACAGTCAATTCACTCTCGAAAGAGAGTATCAGTATTCATTGAGCCGAAGCGAAAGCTTCACAAAACTTTTAATTGAAGAGTTTGATCATGGCTCAGATTGAACGCTGGCGGCAGGCCTAACACATGCAAGTCGAGCGGCAGCACAGAGGAACTTGTTCCTTGGGTGGCGAGCGGCGGACGGGTGAGTAATGCCTGGGAAATTGCCCGGTAGAGGGGGATAACCATTGGAAACGATGGCTAATACCGCATAACCTCGTAAGAGCAAAGCAGGGGACCTTCGGGCCTTGCGCTACCGGATATGCCCAGGTGGGATTAGCTAGTTGGTGAGGTAAGGGCTCACCAAGGCGACGATCCCTAGCTGGTCTGAGAGGATGATCAGCCACACTGGAACTGAGACACGGTCCAGACTCCTACGGGAGGCAGCAGTGGGGAATATTGCACAATGGGCGCAAGCCTGATGCAGCCATGCCGCGTGTATGAAGAAGGCCTTCGGGTTGTAAAGTACTTTCAGTAGGGAGGAAGGTGGTTAAGCTAATACCTTAATCATTTGACGTTACCTACAGAAGAAGCACCGGCTAACTCCGTGCCAGCAGCCGCGGTAATACGGAGGGTGCAAGCGTTAATCGGAATTACTGGGCGTAAAGCGCATGCAGGTGGTTTGTTAAGTCAGATGTGAAAGCCCTGGGCTCAACCTAGGAATCGCATTTGAAACTGACAAGCTAGAGTACTGTAGAGGGGGGTAGAATTTCAGGTGTAGCGGTGAAATGCGTAGAGATCTGAAGGAATACCGGTGGCGAAGGCGGCCCCCTGGACAGATACTGACACTCAGATGCGAAAGCGTGGGGAGCAAACAGGATTAGATACCCTGGTAGTCCACGCCGTAAACGATGTCTACTTGGAGGTTGTGACCTAGAGTCGTGGCTTTCGGAGCTAACGCGTTAAGTAGACCGCCTGGGGAGTACGGTCGCAAGATTAAAACTCAAATGAATTGACGGGGGCCCGCACAAGCGGTGGAGCATGTGGTTTAATTCGATGCAACGCGAAGAACCTTACCTACTCTTGACATCCAGAGAATCTAGCGGAGACGCTGGAGTGCCTTCGGGAACTCTGAGACAGGTGCTGCATGGCTGTCGTCAGCTCGTGTTGTGAAATGTTGGGTTAAGTCCCGCAACGAGCGCAACCCTTATCCTTGTTTGCCAGCACGTAATGGTGGGAACTCCAGGGAGACTGCCGGTGATAAACCGGAGGAAGGTGGGGACGACGTCAAGTCATCATGGCCCTTACGAGTAGGGCTACACACGTGCTACAATGGCGTATACAGAGGGCAGCGATACCGCGAGGTGGAGCGAATCTCACAAAGTACGTCGTAGTCCGGATTGGAGTCTGCAACTCGACTCCATGAAGTCGGAATCGCTAGTAATCGCAAATCAGAATGTTGCGGTGAATACGTTCCCGGGCCTTGTACACACCGCCCGTCACACCATGGGAGTGGGCTGCAAAAGAAGCAGGTAGTTTAACCTTCGGGAGGACGCTTGCCACTTTGTGGTTCATGACTGGGGTGAAGTCGTAACAAGGTAGCGCTAGGGGAACCTGGCGCTGGATCACCTCCTTACACGATGATTATCGTGATGAGTGTCCACACAGATTGATTCGGTTTAGATTAGAGAAGAGTATCTTAGTGTCCCGTTCGTCTAGAGGCCTAGGACACCGCCCTTTCACGGCGGTAACAGGGGTTCGACTCCCCTACGGGATACCATCTTTAAGCGTTTTCGCTGAGAATGTTTAAAAATGGTTCATCTTTTCTTTAAATAGAAAGGGAATCTTGCTCTTTAACAATTTGGAAAGCTGACAAAACAACAATTTATTGTTGTTTGTAAAGTTCTCAATGTTTATCGAAAGATAAACACCAACAACACATTCAAGTGTGCTTGGTATCGAATAAGACTTCGGTCTTGTTCAAATTTGAGTCCGGCAAAATCTGTCTCGCACTCATGTAAATTAAACGCGAGACAACTTAGGTTGTTTAAACAACAACCCGAAACTCCTTCGGGTTGTATGGTTAAGTGACTAAGCGTACACGGTGGATGCCTGGGCAGTCAGAGGCGATGAAGGACGTACTAACTTGCGATAAGCGCAGATAAGGCAGTAAGAGCCGTTTGAGTCTGCGATTTCCGAATGGGGAAACCCAACTGCATAAGCAGTTACTGTTAACTGAATACATAGGTTAACAGAGCAAACCGGGGGAACTGAAACATCTAAGTACCCCGAGGAGAAGAAATCAACCGAGATTCCGGTAGTAGCGGCGAGCGAACCTGGATTAGCCCTTAAGCACTCGGTGAAGTAGGTGAACAAGCTGGAAAGCTTGGCGATACAGGGTGATAGCCCCGTAACCGACGCTTCATCGAGCGTGAAATCGAGTAGGGCGGGACACGTGATATCCTGTCTGAATATGGGGGGACCATCCTCCAAGGCTAAATACTCCTGACTGACCGATAGTGAACCAGTACCGTGAGGGAAAGGCGAAAAGAACCCCTGTGAGGGGAGTGAAATAGAACCTGAAACCGTGTACGTACAAGCAGTAGGAGCACCTTCGTGGTGTGACTGCGTACCTTTTGTATAATGGGTCAGCGACTTATATTCAGTGGCAAGGTTAACCGTATAGGGGAGCCGTAGCGAAAGCGAGTCTTAACTGGGCGCTCAGTCTCTGGATATAGACCCGAAACCGGGTGATCTAGCCATGGGCAGGTTGAAGGTTGAGTAACATCAACTGGAGGACCGAACCGACTAATGTTGAAAAATTAGCGGATGACTTGTGGCTAGGGGTGAAAGGCCAATCAAACTCGGAGATAGCTGGTTCTCCCCGAAAGCTATTTAGGTAGCGCCTCGGACGAATACTACTGGGGGTAGAGCACTGTTAAGGCTAGGGGGTCATCCCGACTTACCAACCCTTTGCAAACTCCGAATACCAGTAAGTACTATCCGGGAGACACACGGCGGGTGCTAACGTCCGTCGTGGAGAGGGAAACAACCCAGACCGCCAGCTAAGGTCCCAAAGTATTGCTAAGTGGGAAACGATGTGGGAAGGCTCAGACAGCTAGGATGTTGGCTTAGAAGCAGCCATCATTTAAAGAAAGCGTAATAGCTCACTAGTCGAGTCGGCCTGCGCGGAAGATGTAACGGGGCTAAGCAATACACCGAAGCTGCGGCAATGTCTTTTAGACATTGGGTAGGGGAGCGTTCTGTAAGCCGTTGAAGGTGAATCGTAAGGTTTGCTGGAGGTATCAGAAGTGCGAATGCTGACATGA